>NZ_JBEYWO010000005.1:0-9687 GCF_040644455.1 Streptomyces sp. NPDC046977 | reverse complement strand
CAAGGCCGGGCGCCGGCAACGCCGTTCGGTTCTTGTCCGGCGCGCCGCCGTGGTCGGCGGGCTCCAGGGCGTTCGCCCGGCTCGTCTGCCTCACCGGCGCCCCGCGTGGGCCGCGTCGAGCGGCTCCAGGCGTGCCGCTGGGCGTTCCGCGACGGCATCCTGCCGCACCGCCTGCGGGAGCCGGAGGGCGTGGCCGCAGTGCCGGGAGAGGTGGCCGGGGCACGCGTGTCCCGGTGAACTCCCGTCTTCTTGATGCCCGGTCGGGGCGCCCGTACGCTGCGGTCCTGTTCGCTTCTGATCCGCCGGTGATGGGGAGTTGACGCCTTGTACGGAACGCCGTCCGCACCGCCGACCGACGAGGACGTACTCCAGGCAGTGGAGCGGCACCTGTCCGCGCGGAGCGGCGGCCCCGTCCGTTTCGGCTCCCCCGCCGCGGTGCGGATCACCTGGCACTCGCTGCTGGACTGCCGGATCGTACGGACCACGGAGACGCGCGTCGAGAGCACGCGGGTCCACAAGGGCCGCATCGACCTGTCGAAACGCCCGGTCTACACCGACCTGACGACGTACAAGACCGAACCGCCGCCGGAACCCGGCCGGCCGCGGCGCATCGAGCTCGTCCAGCGGGACTCCGTGCGCGAGCGGGCCTGCGAGTGCGGCAACGGGACGTGGCGCTGCACGCAGTGCGAGGGCCGCGGCGACCTCCCCTGCGACACCACCGTCGTCTGCGCCGCCTGCCGCGGCCTGGACCCCTGCACCGCGTGCGAGGGCACCGGCCGCGCCCGTAACCGCGCGTCCGCCCGGGAGCAGGACACGGCCCCGTCCGAGCGCGTGCGCTGCGCCAAGTGCCGCAGCCCGCGCGCCGCCTGCCCCGCGTGCGCGGGCCGTGCCCGGACGGAGTGCCCCAAGTGCCATGGCGGCGGCTCCGTTCCGTGCCCGCAGTGCAAGGGGTCCGGCACGGTCCCGCACGACGCCTGCGCCGGCACCGGCGCGATCACCACGTGGACCGGCGCCGTCATCGAGCAGCGCGACCGCGCCGAGGAGGTGACGCTGCCCGAGCGGCGGCCGCCCGGGCGGGCGCGACGCCGCGCCCGGTCCGCGGGGTCCTGGCGCGAAGCGGTCCTGACCTCGTCCGGGGCCGACCTGCCGGCCGGCCTGGCCGACGCGCACCGCGCCGCGATCACCCCCCGGCTGGGCCGCTCCCCCGGCGAGGTCGCCCGCCGCGTCACCATCCGCCACCTGCCCCTGGCCCGGCTCGCCGCCGACCACGAGCCGGACCGGGTCTTCTACGTCTTCCCCGGCCTCACGGACCTGGAGGTCGTCCCGCTCCCGTCCCGGCGGCAGGTGCTGCGGACGTCCGCGGTGGGCGTGGCGGTGCTGGTGGTGGCCCTGCTGGTGCTGGCGCTGGTCCTGTAGCGCCCGTTCGGCGTGCGGCCGGTGCGCGCACATGCGCCGGCGGGGGCGGGCGGTCGCGGTCCCCGGCCCGTACGGGGTCCGGGTGATCGTCGGGGGCGTGTGCGGCAAGGGCCTGCCCGCGGTCGGCACGGCCGCCCTCGTGCCGGGCGTCTTCCGCGAGGCCGCCGACGACCGGTCACCCGGGCGCGGACCGGCTGGAGGTCGTCGACCGCGGCCACGCGCCGCTGCTGCCGCGCGCGCCGTCGACGTCCGCCCGTCGGGATCCTGCCCGTCGAACCGCCGCAGTCGGCGCCGCCGCTCGGGCCGCGGGACCTGACCGACTGCTGCTCTCCACCGACGGGGTCATCGAGGCCCGCGACCGCGAGTTCTACCCGCTCGCCGACGAACCGCTCAGCCATGTCGGCGGCCGCCTCCACGACAACGCCGCGTTCCTTCTGCTGCGCAAGCCGGCGGGCGGCTGAGCGCGCGATTTCCGGGTGGCTGTCAGCCCTTGTGCCATTTCTGGTTCCGCTGGCCGTTGCACGTCCACAGTTGAAGCCGCGTGCCGGCGCCGGTTCCCTCGTCCAGTACATCCACGCATTTGTCGGCGTCAGGGTTCACCAGGTCACCTGCGGCGCTGAGCCGGAACTGCTGGGCGGCGCTGCCGTGACAGTTCGCGAGTTGAATGACAGTGCCATTCTCGTGGGATCCCCATGCGACATCCATGCAGAGGCCGAGAGAGCGCAGGGTGCCGTCGGAGGCGAATTCCCACTTCTGGTTGGCCTGGCCGTTGCAGTTCCAGATCTGGAGCGGGGTGCCGTCCTTGCCCTTGCCGCCGTTCGCGTCGGTGACGTCGATGCAGAGGTGGGACGCGTTGCCGACCAGGGCTGTGCCGGACACCGGAGTCGTGCCCGTGCCGCCGCCGCTGCCCCCGCTCGTGCCACCGGTCGTGCCACCGCTGGTGCCGCCCGTCGTGCCGCCGCCCGACGAGCCGCCGGGGGTCGCGGAGTGGGTGGTCTCGGTACCGCCGCCGTGCGCCGTGCCGGACGTCCCGCCCTGCGTGCCGGTGCCGTTGCCGGACTGCTGTCCCGACGTGCCGGACCCGGACTGCTGTCCCGACGTGCCGGTACCCGTGCCTGCGGGCGGCAGTCCGGTACCGGTACCGCCACCCGAACCGCCCCCGACCGTGCCCGCCGCGGCGGACCGCGGCTGTCCCCCGCCCGCCGGCGGCCGGGCCGCCGAGGCCGAGGGGAGAGGGCTGCCGGACGCGGTCACCGCCGGGTCATGGGTGTCCCCGGCGACCGTGCGGACGGAGGTCGACGCCGGCTCGGAGAACAGGTCTATTCGCGCCAGCAGCGGCACGATCAGGACGGCGGCCACGGCCAGCGCCGCCACCCCGCCGGTGGTGGCCCACACGCGCTTGCCGGGCAGCAGCCCGCGCCGTGGCAGGGCGGGGCGCCGGGCGAAGGTCGCGGTGAACCGTGTCGGCTGGTCGTCGCCCGGATCCGTGGCGGACCCGGAGGACTCGGGGTGGGGAACGGACGGCACGTCGCCTCCTTGAAGCCGCGAAGAATTCATCGGAAATGCCCCGAAGGGGCTTGCGGAAAATCCGCCGGCCCGGCCCGGTCCGCTGCGGCGGCGAGGGGGGCAGGGACACGGTAGCGAATTCCGGCCGCTGTACCATCACCGGAGTGAACGGTTGGCCGATTTGCGGCTGCCTTCGCCCCGAGTGCGGTGTGCCTCCGTTGACAAGCGCTGATTTAATCTGCGCGACAAACACCGCCGCAAACACTTCGGACTCCTGGGGAGATTGTGAGCCTCGCCGACCATGACCGTGCGGACGACCTGGCCGACACCGTCGCGCTTCTCGTCGCCGAACGGGACAGTCTCCGCCGCTACGTCGCGGGACTGATAGGACGCGACCCCCACACCGTGGAGGACGTGGTCCAGGAGACCCTGCTCCGGGCCTGGCAGTCCGCGCCGCTCCTGGAGTGGCGCGACCGCCCCATCCGCATGTGGCTGTTCCGGGTCGCCCGCAACCTCGTCGCCGACCGGGTCCGCAGGAACCGGACCGTGCCGGTCGGCGTGACCCCCGAGGACTTCGCCGCGGCCGGCACCGTGTCCGTCCCGGACCACGCGGACGAGGTCGGGGACCGCCGTCTGCTGGTCGACGCCCTCCACACGCTGGCTCCCGCGCACCGCGAGGCGGTCGCCCGGGTGCATCTGCTCGGCGAGGCCGGCGAGGACGTGGCCCGCCGTCTCGGGGTGCCCCGGGGCACGGTGAAGTCCCGCACCCACCACGGCATACGGGCGCTCCGCGACGAACTGGGCGCACGCGGCTACGGCCGCCCGGCGGCGGGCGGCTCCGACGGAAAGGCCGCGGCGTGATGGGCGACGGCGGACTGACCACCTGGTTCGGGCTGGCGGGCGCCGTCATCCTCGTGGTGGCGGTGACCCACTGGCTTGTCCGGCGCGGCGGCGGGTGGAAGGCGCTGCTGCGCCGCACCCGCCACGAAGTACGGCTCACGGTCCGGGCGTTCACGGGCCCGGTACGGACCGAGATCCGCTACCGGAGCGGGCTGCGGCTGCTCGTCCGGCTGCTGCGCGACCGGGACCTGTGGGCCGACGCCGAGCGGGCCGTGGCCCTGGCGGGGGACGTGGCCCCGCAGGCCCGCCCGTACGGGGTGCTGGCCGGCCCGGATCTGCTCGGGGTGCTGGTGGCCGCAGGCGCGGCGAACGGTTCCCCGGTCCCCGTCCCGCCGAAGCCGTGGGCGGCGGACCCCGCCGACCCGCTGCTGTGGTGGATCTCCCGCACCGACGTGAACGACGCGAGCGCCGCCGCCGTCGCTGCGCCGCTGCTCGTCTGTGCGGGCACCGACGGACGGCACGCCGTCCTGCTCGACCTGGCGACCGGCCCCTCCGCGGTCTCCGTGCACGGCGCGCCGCGGGCCTCCCGCGCGGTCCTCCAGGCGCTCGCCGCCCAGCTGGAGGTGCGCCTCCCGGCGGGCACGGTGGCGGTGTCCGGCGGTGTCCACCCGCGTCACCAGGGGCGCCCCGCCGACGAGATCGTGGACCGGCCCGGCGTCTTCTTCGCGGTCACCGCCGAGCCCCCGGCCCGGCCGCTGCCGGACGGCGTGCGCCTGCTGACCCTCGGGCTCGCCCGGGGCCGGGTGCGGCTGCTGGCCGCCTCCCCGGACGGGATGCTGACCGTCCACGGCGCCCCCGCCGTCGGGCGGATCGACGTCCTGCCGCTGGCGCGCGCGGTGGTGAAGGCGCTGAACGCGCTCCCGCCGCACCCGGCGTCCGGCGGCCCCGGCCCGTACGACGACGAACCGCCGGTGCAGGCCGCGCCCGTGGAGCACCCCGACGTCCTGCCCGCAGGCGTCGCCGCGGCACCCCACGACGATCTGGCCGAGCCCGACTTCGCGCTCGGGGTCACCTCCGACAGCCCTCCGGCCCGGTCCGCGCCGCCGGTCCGGCCGGCCGTCCAGCGCCCGTCCGCCGACACCGCCGGCACCTCCTTCGACGACGCGGACGATCTCGCCGAGCCCACGACGTCCGGTATCGCCGGCGTCTCCGCCGCGCCCCCGACGCCCTGACGCACCGACGCACCGACGGGACACCGTGAACCTCACCATCACCACCGTGGACAGCGCGGACGGACTGCGCCGCGACCACCAGCTGCGGCTGCCCGCCGACGCCACCGTCGGGGAGCTCGCCGCCGCTCTGGAGCACGAGGAGCAGCCCGCCGACGGGCACGGGCCGGAGTGGGCGGCCGCCGCCGCCCCCGCCGCCCGCCCGCTGTACGCGGACGGCAGCCGCCTCGACCCCGCCGCGCCGGTCGCCGGCACCGGCGTCCGGGAGGGCAGCCTGCTGGGCCTGGGTGCCCCCGCCGGGACCGCCGACCTGGTGCGCCTGGCCGGCGACGACGAACTGGAACTGGCCGAAGTGCACGTGGTGTCCGGCCCCGGCGCCGGGCGGACCTGGCGGCTCGGTCCCGGCAGCCACGAGATCGGCTCCGACCCGCTCTGCGCGATCCGGCTCGACGCTGCCGCCGAGGGCGTGCCCGCCCGCGGCCTGTGGGTGACCGTCGCGGCCGACGGCACCGCCTCCTGGCACCGCACCGGGGAGCCCGGCGGGTCGGTGCGGGCCCGGGTGGCCGCCCCGCCGCCGGACGACGCGGTGACGGCGCTGCGCCGGATCCGGCCGCCGCGCGCGGCCACCGAGCGCACCGGCGCCCCCGGGCAGCCCGTGCCGTGGCCGGCGGGTGAGGACCTGACCGTCGGTGCGGTGCTGCTGCGGCTGAGCGGGCCGGTCGAGCCGGACGCCGCCGTGACGCCCTCGGCCGACGGCTACGGGATCGACTACAACCGCCCGCCGCGGATCGCCCCGCACCTGGACGCCGAGCGGGTCCGGCTTCCGTCGCCGCCGACGCCGCCGAACAAGCGCCCGTTCCCGGCCGTGATGATGCTGTCGCCGGTCATCCTCGGCTTCTTCATGATCAGCGTCTTCAAGTCGTACTACTACCTCGTCTTCATCATGCTCGGCCCGGCGATGCTGGTGACCAACTGGGTGACCGGCCGCCGTACTTCCCGCAGGGACTACGAGGAGGCCGAGCGCCAGTACTCGGCCCGCCGGGCCACGCTGGAGGAGGGCGTCCGGGAGGCCGTCGCCCGGGAGCGCACGGTGCGCAACGTCACCGGCCCCGACCCGGCCGCGGTCGCGCTGATCGCCACCGGCCCCGGCGGCCGGCTGTGGGAGCGTCGCCGGCACGACCCGGACCACCTGGTGCTCCGGCTGGGCACCGCCGACCAGCCCTCGCTGCGCGAGCTGGAGGACCCCTCCCGCGACGAGAACCACCGCTCGATCCGCTGGAACATCCCGGACACGCCCATCGGCGTGGACATCCCCGCCCACGGCGTCGTCGGCCTCGCCGGCCCGGGCGCCGAGGTGCAGCCGCTGGCCCGCTGGCTGGTGGTGCAGGCGGCCGTCCTGCACAGCCCGCGCGACCTGCGGATCGTCGTCCTCACCGAGCCCGAGCGGGCCGCCGACTGGGCCTGGGTGCGCTGGCTCGCGCACCTGCGGCCCGCGGCCACCGCGGGACCCGTCGTACTGATCGGCAACGACCCGGAGTCCACCACCGCGCGCGTCGGCGAGCTGGTCTCGCAGATCCAGTCGCGCAAGCGGGCGACCGGCACCGACCGCAACGCGGGCATCGGCGGTCCCGACGTGCTGGTCATCGCCGACGGCGCCCGGCGCCTGCGCGACGTGCCCGGCATGGTGCAGGTGCTCACCGAGGGCCCGGGCGTGCGCGTCTTCAGCGTCTGCCTGGACGAGCAGGAGCGGCTGCTGCCCGAGGAGAGCACCGGCGTGGTGCTCGCCGCGGACGGCCGGCTGACCGTCAAGCGCCCCGGCACCCCCGACGTCCCGGCGGTCCGCGCCGACCAGGTCGGGCCGCAGTGGTGCGAGCAACTGGCCCGCGCGCTGGCCCCGGTGCGCGACGTCAGCCCCGAGCACGACGCCGGACTCCCGCAGCGGGTGCGGTTGCTGGACCTGCTGGACCAGGAGCCGCCCAACGCCAGAGCGATCCTGGAGGGCTGGCGGGCGCGGCCCGCGTCCACGTCCTTCGTGATCGGCACCGGCTTCGACGGGCCGCTCTCCCTGGACCTGGTCCAGGACGGCCCGCACGGACTGGTCGCCGGCACCACCGGCTCCGGCAAGTCCGAGCTGCTGCAGACCTTCGTCGCCTCGCTGGCCGCGGCCAACCGCCCCGACGAGCTGACCTTCGTCCTCATCGACTACAAGGGCGGCAGCGCCTTCAAGGAGTGCGCGCACCTCCCGCACACCCTGGGCATGGTCACCGACCTCGACGCCCACCTGGTGGAGCGGGCCCTGGAGTCGCTGAGCGCCGAACTGCGCCGCCGCGAGCACGTGCTCGCGGCCGCCGACGCCAAGGACCACCCGGAGTACCAGGCCAAGCGCGCCGCCGACCCGAGCCTGAAGCCGCTGCCCCGGCTGCTGCTGGTGATCGACGAGTTCGCCACCCTGGTCCGGGAGGTTCCCGACTTCGTTCCCGGTCTCATCAGCATCGCCCAGCGCGGCCGTTCGCTCGGCATCCACCTGATCCTGGCCACCCAGCGTCCGGCGGGTGTGGTGACCGGCGACATCCGCGCCAACACCAACCTGCGGATCGCGCTGCGCGTCACGGACCAGAACGAGAGCCAGGACATCATCGACACCCGGGACGCCGTCGACATCTCGTCGGCCACCCCGGGGCGTGCCCTGATCCGCCGCGGCCCCAAGTCGTCCGAGCCGTTCCAGACCGCGTGGGCCGGTGCCGAGCGCCCGCGGCCCAAGGAGGCGGGCGCCGACCGGGCCGAGGCCGAGAAGCGCAGGCCGGTCCGCGCGGCGCAGCTGTCCTGGGACGGACTGGGCCGGGCCGCCGCCCTGCCCGCGGAGACCGTCGTGGTCTCCGGCGCCCCGCAGGCCCCGGCGCCGACCGATCTGCAGGTGCTGGTCTCCGAGATCAGGGCCGCCGCGGACACGCTGGAGGACTTCACCCCCGAGACCAGCCCGTGGCTGCCGCCGCTCTCGGACCGGCTGCTGCTGGCGGACCTGGAGGCGATGGGCACCACCCGCGAGGGCCGGCTGCTCATCCCGTACGCGCTGGAGGACGTGCCGGCGCTGCAGCAGCGCCGGGTCGCGGTCGCCGACCTCGCCACCTTCGGGCACCTGTACGTCATCGGCTCCCCGCGCTCCGGCCGCACCCAGGTGCTGCGCACCCTGGCCGGTTCCGCGGCCCGCGCGGTGAGCAGCGCGGACGTGCACCTGTACGGCATCGACGCGGGCGGCGGCGGTCTCGCCGCCCTCGGCTCGCTGCCGCACTGCGGCGCCGTGGTCTCCCGGCACGACATGGAGCGGCTGGGCCGCCTGCTGCGCCGGCTCAACCAGGAACTGACGAACCGTCAGGACCTGGCGCAGCAGCACAACGCCACCGGCATCGCCGAACTGCGCCGCCTGCTGCCGCAGGCCGAGCGCCCCGCCCACATCCTGCTGCTCGTGGACGGCTGGGACTCCCTGTCGGCCATCCTGGACGACCACGACCACGGCGCCCTGGTCCAGGAGGTCATCCGGCTGGTGCGCGAGGGCGCCGGCGCCGGCATCCATGTCGTCGCCACCTCGGAACGCTCCCTGCTGGGCGGCCGGATGGCGGCGCACAACGACCACAAGCTGCTGCTGCGCCAGGGCGACCGCAGCGACTACCAGGCCGTCGGCCTGATGCCCGGCAAGATCCCGTCCAACATCCCGCCCGGGCGCGGCTGGCACGTCCTGACCGGCACCGAGACCCAGGTGGCGCTGCTCGCCGACGGCGGCGGCACCGAGCAGGCGGAGGCACTGCGCACCATCGGCGAGGAGGCCCGCAAGCGGGACGCCCGCGTGCCGCAGGCCCGCCGGCCGTTCCAGATCGCCTCGCTGCCCCGCTCCGTGGAGTTCTCCGAGACGTACGACAAGGTGCCCGCCGAGTTCCGGCGCCCGCTGTGGGGCCTGCTCGGTGTCGGAGGCGACGCGGGCGAACCGATCGGCGCCGACCTCGCCGGCTCCTCCTCGGTCTTCGGCGTGCTGGGTCCCGCCGGGTCCGGGCGCAGCAACACCCTTGCCTCGCTGGCGGTCTCGCTGCTGGCCGGCGGTACCTCCCTGGTCGTCCTCGCCCCCCGGGAGTCGCCGCTGCGCGCGCTCGCCCGGCACGGCACGGTCCGGGTGCTCACCGGCGCCGACCCCTCGGCGGAGGACGTCCGGGCGGCGCTGGACGCGCTCCCCGGGCCGCGGGCGGTCGTCGTCGACGACGCCGACCTGCTGATGAACCCGGCCGCCGACAAGGTCCTTAAGGAGATCGCCCTCTCCGGCCGCGACCAGGGCCTCGGCCTGGTCTACGCCGCCTCGGCGGACGGTCTGCAGGGCGGTATGAGCGGCTGGACGGTCAGTGCCCGCCGGGCCCGCCGCGGCCTGCTGCTCGCCCCCAAGACGATGGCCGAGGGCGACCTGATCGGTGTGCGCCTGACGGGCAGCGTCGTCCGCGGCGTCAGCCACCCCGGCCGCGGCTGGACCGCCGGTCCCGGCGGCACGGTGATGGCGGTCCAGGTGCCGCTGACCACCCTCCGCGCGGACTGAGCGCGGCGCCACAACGGCGAGGGGGCCGGACCGGAAGCGCGTTCGCGCAGCTCGGCCAGGGCGGTCTCGCCGAGCCGCGACACCAGCGACATGCCGAGTGCGGTGGTCGTTCCCTGCGCGAGC
>NZ_JBEYWO010000004.1:351093-445229 GCF_040644455.1 Streptomyces sp. NPDC046977 | reverse complement strand
GTTGTGCACGAGCGTGAAGCGGTCCGCGCGGCCGGGCAGGCGAGCGGCGACGGTGTCCGGGCGCGTCTCCCCGCCCGCCGCCGGCTCATGGGGTGCCGGCAGGGACTGCCCTACGAGGAGGGCAGCTCCTTGATCTTGACGTTGCGGAAGGACACCTGGTCGTCGGCCCCGTGGTTCTGCAGGCCGATGTAGCCGTCCTTCAGGCTGCGGGCGGGATCGGTGTTGGTGAAGTCGTTGATCTTGACTCCGTTCAGGAAGACCTGGAGCCGTTCACCCTGGACCTTGATCTCGTAGCTGTTCCACTGCCCCGGGGGCCGCAGCACCTGGTCGCGGGCCTTGAGGTTGGCCGACTTGAAGCTGTAGACGGCGCCGGTGGTGCGGTCGGGCGCGTCGGAGGCGTCGATCTGGACCTCGTAGCCCTTGTCCACCGCGGACCAGGGGTCGTCGGAGGCCGGGAAGCCCACGAAGACTCCGGAGTTGTCGTCGCCGTCCATCTTCCAGTCGAGCGTCAGCGAGTACGAGCCGAACTGCTTGGCCTGGTACCACAGCAGGCCGAGGCCGCCCTCGGTGCGCAGTTCACCGTCGACGACGTTGAACGTGCCGGGGCCGGCGTGCTTCCAGCCCTCCAGGGTGTGCCCGTTGAACAGGTCGCGGTAGCCGGTCTGCGGCTTGCAGTCGGCCTTGACCTGCCCGACGGCGTAGCGCAGTCCGCCCAGGAGGTGCTGGCGGAAGGCCGGCTCGGCGTAGGACTCCTTGGTGTGCCCGAGACCGGTGTAGAAGGAGCGGCCGGACTGGTAGGTCTGGCACCACGCGATCGGGTGGTCGCCCTTCATCGTGCCGCCCTGGTACGTGGTCTCGTCGAGGGTGGCGAGGACACGGACCTGGCCGCGAGGGTTGGTGCGGTAGTTGTACAGCTCGTCGGTGCGCTCCCAGCCGGCCTCGTCGAGGTGCGCGGTGGCCGGGTGGTCGTGGTCCTCGGCACGGACGGTGACCTTCTGGATCTGCGGGTGCCCCTGGAAGTAGGCGCCGACGAGGCCGCCGTAGAAGGGCCAGTCGTATTCGGTGTCGGCGGCGGCGTGGACACCCATGTAGGCGCCCCCGCCCTTGATGTAGTTCTCGAACGCCTGCTGCTGCTCGGCGTTGAGCACGTCACCGGTGGTCGACAGGAACACCACCGCGTCGTAGCGCGCCAGGTTGTTGGTGGTGAACTGCTTGGGCTCCTCCGTCGCGTCGACGGTGATGTTGGCGGAGGCTCCGAGCTCCTTCAGCGCGGCGATCCCGGTGGGGATGGCGTCGTGGCGGAAGCCGGCCGTCCTGGAGAAGACCAGCACGCGCTTGGCGGCGCGGTCGGCCGGGACGTCGGAGAGCTCGAAGTCGTCCATGTCGTAGAGCGCCCCGGAGCCGCCCTTGAAGACCAGGAAGAGCTCGGTGGTCTTCTTCGGCACGGCGCGCAGCGGTACGTCGATCTCCTGGAACGTCTCCCAGCTGCCGGTCACCGGGACGGGTGCCGAGCCCAGGATCGGGCCGGTCGCCGAGCCGGTGCGCACCTCGAGGAAGCCGCCCGCGCCACCGGAGGAGACCCGCGCGGTCAGCCGCACGGAACCGGTGAGGTTGTACGGCGTGAACGAGATCCAGTCGCCGTTGTCGATGTTGCCGACGGTGCGGCCGCCGTGGGCCTCGGCCTTGTCGAAGAGGTCGACACCGGACGAGGAGCTGAAGTGCTCGGCCTGCCGGTGGCGCGGCTGGAGCTGCGCCTGGTCGTGGCCGGCGAGCGCCGCCTGGCCGCCGCCCCCGCCGTCGGTGTACTCGGCGTCGATGACGCCGAAGATGTTGGCGTTGGGGTCGTGGCCGCCGTCGGCGGAGGTCTTGATGGTGCCGGTGCAGCCGTTGACGGAGGTCACGGGGTGGCCGTGGCTGTCGTGGCCGAGGACGTAGGTGACCTTGACCTTGGAGCAGTCGACGGTCCCGTCCTCGGGGTCGGTGACGGTCACCTTGAACGGGATGTCGTCGCCGAAGTCGAACAGCGCACCCTCGGTGGGCAGTTCGAGGGTCACCTTGGGCGCCGTGTTGCCGACGACGACCTGGACGCTCGCGGACGCGGTGCGGCCGGTCGGGTCCTTCACGGTGAGGTTCGCGGTGTAGGTGCCGTTCGTGCGGTAGGTGTGCGCCGGGTCGGCCGCGGTGGAGGTGCCGCCGTCACCGAAGTCCCAGGCGTAGGTCAGGGTGTCGCCGTCGGGGTCGACGGTGCCTGCCGACGAGAAGCCGACCCTCAGCGGCGCGACGCCGGAGGTCTTGTTCGCGGAGGCCTCGGCGCTCGGGGAGCGGCCGTCGGTGGCGTTCTCGATGCGGTAGAGGGCGGAGTGCTCGTCACCGCCGAACCAGGCGGTGCCGTAGTCCAGCACGTACAGCGCGCCGTCCGGGCCGAACGCCATGTCCATGATCTGCGTGCCGGTCCACGGGACGTCATTGATGGACTGGACGGCGCCGTTGTCGTCCTGGTCGATGCGCTTGATCCAGCGGCGCCCGAACTCGCCGGCGAAGAAGTCGCCGTCGTAGGCCTCGGGGAACTTCACCGGGGAGTCCAGTGCGGGGTCGTAGTGGTAGACCGGACCGCCCATCGGGGACTCCGAGCCGTTGCCGAACTCGGGGACGGAACCGCCGTCGTAGGGGATCCAGGCCGCCTGCGCGGGCGGCAGGTCGGTCAGGCCCGTGTTGTACGGCGAGTCGTTCTTCGGCGCGGCGCAGTCGAAGGTGGATCCGGACTGCCCGGTCGCGAAGTCGTAGTCGACGTACGGGTCGTTGTCACCGGTGCAGAAGGGCCAGCCGAAGTTGCCCGCCTGGGTGACACGGGCGAACTCGACCTGGCCGCCGGGTCCGCGCTGGGCGTCGGCCGCACCGGCGTCGGGTCCGTAGTCGCCGACGTAGGCGATGCCGGTCTTCTTGTCCACGCTGAAGCGGAACGGGTTGCGGAAGCCCATGGCGTAGATCTCGGGCCGGGTCCTGTCGGTTCCCAGGGCGAAGAGGTTGCCCTCGGGGATCGTGTACGACCCGTCGGCCGCGACCTTGATGCGCAGCAGCTTGCCGCGCAGGTCGTTGGTGTTGCCCGAGGTGCGGCGGGCGTCGTAGGCGGGGTTGCGGCCCGGCCGGTCGTCGATGGGCGCGAAGCCGTCGGAGGCGAACGGGTTGGAGTCGTCGCCGGTGGACAGGTACAGGTTGCCCTGGGCGTCGAAGTCGATGTCACCGCCGACGTGGCAGCAGATGCCGCGCGTGGTGGCGACGTCGAGGACCTTCTTCTCGCTGCCGAGGTCGAGGCTCCAGTCGGCCTTCAGCGTGAAGCGGGAGAGCCGGTTGACGCCGTCGAACTTGGCGAAGTCGGCCGCGGTCCCCTGGTCCGGGGCGTCGCCCGCGGGCGTGTCGAGCGGAGGCGCGTAGTAGAGGAAGATCGCCCGGTTCCGGTCGAAGTCCGGGTCGATGCCGACGCCCTGCAGGCCCTCCTCGTCGTGGGTGTAGACGGGGACGGTGCCGATCACCGTGGTGGTGCCGGCGGCGTCGGTCCTGCGCAGCTCGCCGTCGCGCGAGGTGTGCAGCACGCTGCGGTCGGGCAGGACGGCGAGCGACATGGGCTCGCCCGTCTCGGGCTCCCCCTTGGCGAGGGTGACCTGCTGGAACTGCTCGGCCGCCGCGGCGGTCGCGGGCTCGGTGTCGAGCGGGCTGGCCATCGCCCCCATGGGGGCTGCGACGACGAGGGAGGTCGCCGCTAAGAGGCTGCCGGTGAGGAGTGCGAGTCCTTGTCGGATCCGCGATCGGTGTGCTCCGGGCCGTTGTCTGTGCACGTGTGTCCTCCGGAGGAACGGTCGTACGGGCGGATGTGCTGCCGTGCGGTATTTCCCGGGGACCGGCGTGCGCCGTCACGCTGGTCGGGTCACGCGAGCAGGACCGGCCTCATGTTTCGGGCCCGTGTCCTGTACACCTCAGGGACGGTAGCCGGGTTCGTCCGGGACCGAAAGCCCTTGAGTGGCAGATAAGTTGAACTTTCTCCCGGGTCAGGACAAAGCCGGACCCGGGCAGCCCGACAGGCCCGGCGGCGGTGCCGCCGGGCTGCGGGCTGCTGCCCTCCTGAGCTGCGGGAAGGGCCTAGTCGTTGCCTCCGAAGGCGGCGTCGAACGACGCCGCCGGCGGGTCGAAGTCGTACCGCTTCAGGAGCGAGAGCGCTTCCGGGGCGCCGGCGAGGCGGTCCATCCCGGCGTCCTCCCACTCCACGGAGACCGGGCCGTCGTATCCGATCGAGCGCAGCATCCGGAAGACGTCCTCCCACGGCACGTCGCCGTGCCCGGCCGACACGAAGTCCCAGCCGCGCCGCGGGTCGCCCCACGGCAGATGGGAGCCGAGGCGCCCGTTGCGGCCGTCCAGCCTCTTGCGGGCCTCCTTGCAGTCGACGTGGTAGATGCGGTCCTTGAAGTCCCAGAGGAACCCGACCGGGTCGAGGTCCTGCCACACGAAGTGACTCGGGTCGAAGTTCAGCCCGAACGCCGGCCGGTGGCCGACCGCCTCCATCGCGCGGTGCGTGGTCCAGTAGTCGTAGGCGATCTCGGCGGGGTGGACCTCGTGGGCGAAGCGGACCCCTTCGGCGTCGTAGACGTCCAGGATCGGGTTCCACCGCTCGGCGAAGTCCTCGTAGCCGCGCTCGATCATCCGCTCGGGAACCGGCGGGAACATCGCGACCAGGTGCCAGATCGACGAGCCGGTGAAGCCGATGACGGTCCGTACGCCGAAGGCCGCCGCGGCGCGCGCGGTGTCGGCCAGCTCGCGGGCCGCCCGCTGCCGGACGCCCTCGGGTTCGCCGTCGCCCCAGATCCTGGCGGGCAGGATCGCCTGGTGGCGCTCGTCGATCGGGTTGTCGCAGACGGCCTGCCCGACCAGATGGTTGGAGACGGCCCAGCACTTGAGCCCGTACTTGTCGAGCAGCGCCCGCCGCCCGTCCAGGTAACCGGGATCGGCGAGGGCCTTGTCGACCTCGAAATGATCGCCCCAGCAGGCGAGTTCGAGCCCGTCGTAACCGAAGTCGCGGGCGAGGCGGCAGACCTCCTCCAGGGGCAGGTCGGCCCATTGGCCGGTGAAGAGGGTGAAGGGACGTGGCACGGCGAGGACCTCCTCTAAACGGTTGCGCGGTCAGGCGGGGACAGGGGTGTAGACGGCGTTCTTCTCGGCGCTCTCCTCCACGGCCGCCAGGACCCGCTGCACCTGCAGCCCGTCGGCGAACGTCGGCGCCGGGGCCGTGCCCTCCGCGACGGCGACCAGCAGGTCGCGCGCCTGGTGCGTGAAGGTGTGCTCGTAGCCGAGGGCGTGGCCCGGCGGCCACCAGGCCGCCAGGTACGGGTGGTCCGGCTCGGTCACCAGGATCCGGCGGAAGCCGGCCGTGGCGGCGGGCTCGGTGTGGTCGTGGAAGAACAGCTCGTTCAGGCGCTCCAGGTCGAAGGCGAGCGACCCGCGTTCGCCGTTGATCTCCAGCCGCAGGGCGTTCTTGCGGCCCGAGGCCATCCGTGTGGCCTCGAAGTTGGCGAGCGCCCCGGAGGCGAGGCGCCCGGTGAACAGCGCGGCGTCGTCGACGGTCACCGGCCCCCGCTCGGTGCCGACGGCGGAGCCCGACAGGCCCGACGACACCCCCGCGAGCAGCGGCCGCTCCCGCACGAACGTCTCGGTGAGCGCCGAGACACCGACCAGGGGCTCTCCCGCGAGGTACTGCGCGAGGTCCACGGCGTGCGCGCCGAGGTCGCCGAGGGCGCCGGAGCCGGCGTACTCGCGCTTGAGCCGCCAGGTCAGCGGGAAGTCCGGGTCGACCAGCCAGTCCTGAAGATAGGTCACCCGTACATGACGGATGGTGCCGAGCCGGCCCTCGGCGACGAGCGCGCGGGCGTACGCCGCCGCCGGCAGGCGCCGGTAGTTGAAGCCGACCATGGCCACCTGGCCCCGCTCGGCGGCCCGTTCGGCCGCCGCGACCATGGCTTCCGCCTCGGCGACCGAATTGGCCAGCGGCTTCTCGCACAGGACGTGCTTGCCCGCCTCCAGCGCCGCGATGGCGATCTCGGCGTGGCTGTCCCCGGGGGTGCACACGTCCACGAGCTGGACGTCGTCCCGGGCGATCAGGTCCCGCCAGTCCGTCTCCGCGGCGGCCCAGCCGTGCTGAGCCGCCGCGTCCCGTACCGCCGCCGCGTCCCGGCCGCCGATGGCGGCCAGGACCGGCCGCACCGGCAGGTCGAAGACGCGGCCCACGGTGCGCCACGCCTGGGAGTGGGCAGCGCCCATGAACGCGTAGCCGACCATCCCGATGCCGAGGGCCGGCGCAGCGCCCTCCGCTCCACGGGTCTCGTTATCGGCCGTACCAGCCATGCCTTGCTCCTCGTCGGTTGCTCGGATCGGACGGGCGGGGCACTGCCCGTTAGTTGAAGCCCGTCGGCAGGTACTGGTCGACGTTCGCCTTGGTGACGACGGCCGAGTAGAGCGTGATGGAGGCCGGGATCTCCAGCTCGGCGAGCCCGCCGATGCCCTTCTTCTGGCCGAGGGTGCGGGCCAGGTCGATGGCGGAGGCGGCCATGGTCGGCGGGTAGAGGACGGTGGCCTTCAGCACGCCGTTGTCGGCCTTGATGGCGTCCATGGCGGACTTGGCGCCCGCGCCGCCGACCATGAGGAAGTCGTCGCGGCCGGCCTGCGCGATGGCGCGCAGGGCGCCGACGCCCTGGTCGTCGTCGTGGTTCCACACCGCGTCGAACTGCTTCTGCGCCTGGAGCAGCTGGGCCATCTTGGCCTGGCCGGACTCCACGGTGAACTCGGCCGCCTGACGGGCGACCTTCTTGATGTTGGGGTAGTTCTTCAGGGCGTCGTCGAAGCCCTGGGTGCGCTGCCGGGTCAGCTCGAGGTTGTCCAGTCCGGCGAGCTCGATCACCTTGGCGTCGGCCTTGTCCTTGAGCTGCTCGCCGATGTAGTTGCCGGCGTTGAGGCCCATGCCGTAGTTGTCGCCGCCGATCCAGCAGCGGTACGCCTGCGGGGAGGCGAAGATCCGGTCGAGGTTGATCACCGGGATACCGGCCTTCATGGCCTGGAGTCCCACCTGGGTGAGGGCCTTGCCGTCGGCCGGCAGGATCACCAGCACGTCGACCTTCTTGTTGATCAGCGTCTGCACCTGGCCGATCTGGGCGGCGGTGTCGTTGGAGCCCTCGGTGATCTCCAGGGTGACGTCGGAGTACGTCGCCGCGCGGTCCTTGGCGTTCTGGTTGATGGCGTTGAGCCAGCCGTGGTCGGCCTGGGGACCGGCGAACCCGATGGTGACGGGCGTGCCCGGCTGGTTGTCGGTGGAGTCGGTGGAGGGGGCCTTGGTGGCGGCCGCCTCCTGCTTCTTCGGCTCGTTGCTGGTGCAGGCGGTGAGGGCGGCGCCGGCGGAGACGGCGGCGGCGCCGAAGAGCAGGCTTCTGCGGCTGGTGATCGGGTTTTCTGGCATGGCGGTGAAACCCTCCTGGGTTTGGGCACACGGGGCGGGTGCGTGCTCTGCGGTGAGGTGGGTCGGGGGCGGGAGGACGGGACGGCTGCGGGAACCGGCGCGAGAAGCGGCGCCGGCACCGGAACGGCGCTGTGCGGGAACGGTGCGGCGGCGGTCCGCCCGCGTCAGCTGTCGCCGCCGCGCGCGGTGCTGCGCTGGACCAGGACGGCGGCCACGATGATCGCTCCCTTGGCGATCTGCTGGACCGCGCTCTCCAGGTTGTTCAGGGCGAAGATGTTGGTGATGGTGGTGAAGACCAGCACACCGAGGACGGATCCGACGATGGTGCCGCGGCCGCCGCTGAGCAGCGTGCCGCCGATGATCGCGGCGGCGATGGCGTCGAGTTCGTAGAGGTTGCCGTTGGTGTTCTGGCCCGATCCGGCAAGGATGATCAGCAGGAAGGCGGCGATCCCGCAGCACAGCCCGGACAGCAGGTAGAGGTACAGCCGCTGCCGGCGGACGTCGATGCCGGCGAGCCGGGCCGCCTCGGCGTTGCCGCCGACCGCGACGGTGCGGCGCCCGAAGGTGGTGCGGTTCAGCACCAGCCAGCCGATGACGGTGACCGCGGCGAAGACCAGGACCAGCGGTGGGATGCCGAGGATGTAGGAGTCGGGGACGCCGAGGTCGAGCACCGACTTCTCGGTGACGATCTGGGTTTTGCCGTCCGTGAGCTGGAGGGCGAGTCCGCGGGCCGACGCGAGCATCGCGAGGGTCGCGATGAACGGCACCATGCCGCCGTACGCGATGAGCACCCCGTTGACCAGTCCGCAGCCGAGTCCCACCAGGACCGCGGTGAACAGGATGCCGGCGAAGCCGTACTCCTGCGTGGCGACGGTCGTCGCCCATACCGAGGACAGCGCGACGATCGCGCCGACGGACAGGTCGATGCCGCCGCTGGTGATCACGAAGGTCATGCCGACGGTGACGACACCGATGACGGACGCCTGGGTCAGCACCAGTTGGAGGTTGGAGACGTCGAGGAACGAGTCGGGCTGCGTGATGCCGCCGACCGCGACGAGCACGGCGAGGACACCGAGCAGGGAGAGGTTGCGCACGTCGGCACGGAGTCCGGCCGCCGGACGCCGGCCGCCCTTGACGGCGGTGGGCGCGTCCGCGGGCGGCAGCGGTGCCTGCGGGGCCTGGGAAGCGGGCTGCGTCATCAGCTCGGGCTCCCTTCCATGACGAGGTCGAGTACACGGTGTTCGTCCAGCTCCTGCGCGGGCGCCGTGTGCACGACACGGCCCTCGCGGAGCACCAGTACGCGGTCGGCGAGGCCCAGTACCTCGGGCACCTCGCTGGAGACGAGGAGGACGGCGAGCCCGTCGTCGGCGAGCCGGCGGATCACGGCGTAGAGCTCGGCGCGCGCGCCCACGTCGACGCCGCGGGTCGGCTCGTCCAGCAGCAGGACGCGACAGCCGCGCAGCAGCCAGCGGGCGAGCACGGCCTTCTGCTGGTTGCCGCCGGACAGGGTGCGGACCCGCGCGTCCGGGTTGTCGGGCCGCAGTGACAGCGACCGGGTGGACTCCTGTGCGGCCAGGCGTTCCTGGCGACGGTCGAGCCAGCCGCCGCGGGAGAAGCGGGAGAGCGAGGACACCGACACATTGCGGGTGACCGACTCCAGCATGAGCAGGGCCTGGGCCTTGCGCTCCTCGGGTGCCATGCCCAGTCCGGCGCGCACGGCCGAGCGGACGCTGCCGGGCTTGAGCGGGCGGCCGTCGACGGTGACGCGGCCGGCGGTGGGCCGGCGCGCGCCGTAGACGGTCTCCAGGATCTCCGAGCGGCCGGAGCCGACGAGGCCCGCGAGCCCGACGATCTCGCCGGGCCGGATCTCCAGGTCGACGGGCGCGAACTCCCCGTCCCGGGTCAGTCCTTCGACGGTCAGCACGGGTGCGCCCTCGCGTGGGCCGGCCGGGCGTTCGGGGAAGACGTACTCCACGTCGCGGCCCGTCATGAGGGCGACGATGTCCCGGGTGGGCATCGACTTCGCGGGCAGGCCGCCCGCCACCGCCCGGCCGTCCTTGAGCACCGTGACACGGTCGCCGATGCGCCGGATCTCCTCCAGCCGGTGGGAGATATAGACGACGGCGACGCCCTCGGCCGTGAGCTGGGCGACGATGCGCAGCAGGTTGTCGGTCTCCTCCGGGTCCAGCGCGGCGGACGGCTCGTCCATCACGATGAGCCGGACGTCGTGGGAGAGTGCCCGGGCCATCGAGACGATCTGCTGCTGGGCGGCGGACAGTTCGCCGACCTGCCGGGCGGGATCGATCTCGGGGTGGCCGAGCCGGCGCAGCAGGACCTCGGCTTCGCGGCGGGCCTGGCGGCCGCGCACCACGAACCCGGCCGTGGTGGGTTCGTGGCCGAGGAAGACGTTCTCTGCGACCGACAGCCCCTCCACCAGGTCGAGTTCCTGGTAGATCGTGGCGATCCCCAGGCGCATGGCGGCGATGGGCGACCTGAGCGCGACGGGCTCGCCGCGCCAGGTGATCTCCCCGTCGTCGGGCTGGTGGGCACCGGCGAGCACCTTGATGAGGGTGGACTTCCCGGCGCCGTTCTGGCCCAGGAGGCAGTGCACCTCGCCGGCCTGGACGTCCAGGTCGACGCCGTCGAGGGCGCGGACGCCGGGGAAGGACTTGGTGATGCCGGACATCGTGAGCAGCGAGGCCGCGGACGGCGGTGGCGGGGCCGGTGGTACTGGTGCCATGACGGATCCCCTCGGCGGGTGCGGGTACACGTGCGCGTGCGGAGCGTGCAGGTGGAGCCAGTGGTGCCGTGGTGCCGATGACTCGGTGGTGCCGGGTGGTGCTGTGCCTGTGGTGCCGTGCCGGTGGTGCGGGCCGGTCAGGCCGGGGAGAAGACGTGGTCGCTGATGAGCCGGGCCGCGCCGATCACGCCCGCGGTGGGGCCCAGTTCGCCCAGGACGATGGGGAGGTTGCCGGTCGCCAGGGGCAGCGACTGGCGGTAGACCTGGCTGCGGATGCTGGCCAGCAGGGTGTGGCCGAGCCCGGTGACACCGCCGCCGATCACGACGAGTCCGGGGTTGAAGAAGCTGACGAGTCCGGCGATGACCTGCCCGACGCGATTGCCGCCCTCGCGGATGAGTTCGAGCGCGGTCGCGTCACCGGCGGACGCCGCGACCGCGACATCGGCCGCGGACAGCCGTCCCGCCGCCTCCAGCCGGGCCGCGAGCGCCGGTGAACGCCCGGAGGTGGCGGCCTCTTTGGCGTCGAGGACGAGTGCCGCCCCGCTGAAGTGGGCCTCCAGGCAGCCGGTGTTGCCGCAGGCGCAGGGCCGCCCGCCGTCCACGACCTGGATGTGGCCGATGTCGCCGGCGCTGCCCGTCGCCCCGCGGTAGACCTCGCCGCCCACGACGATGCCGCAGCCGATGCCCGTACCGATCTTGACGCAGAGGAAGTCCGCGGCGGAGCGGGCGACTCCCGCGTGCTGCTCCCCCATCGCCATCAGGTTCACGTCGTTGTCGACCATGACGGGGCAGCCCAGTTCCTGGCTGAGCGCCTCGCGGACCGGGAAGCCGTCCCAGCCGGGCATGATGGGCGGCGCGACCGGGACGCCCTCCGGGTAGCGGACGGGGCCCGGCACGCCGATGCCCGCGCCGTCGAACCCTTCGGCGAGTCCGGCGGCCTGGAGCTTGGCGGCCATTTCGAGGATCCGCTCGAAGACGGCGACCGGGCCCTCGCGTACGTCCATGGGATGGTTGAGGTGGCCGAGCACCTCCAGTTCGGCGTTGGTGACGGCGACGTCGACCGAGGTGGCGCCGATGTCGACGCCCAGGAAGCGCAGGCTCGGGGCGAGTCGTACGTTGTGCGAGCGCCGGCCGCCGCGCGAGGCGGCGAGACCGTCGGAGACCACGAGACCGGTCTCCAGCAGGCGGTCGACCTCGACCGCCAGCTTGGAGCGCGAGAGCCCGATCAGGTCCCCCATCTGGGCGCGGGAGCTGGGCCCGCCGTCGCGGAGCAGCCGCAGCAGCCGCACCTGGTGCGCATTGGCGGGTCGAGCCGTCATACGTCTCACGCGCCCCTCCCCTCCCCCTGCCCCGTGGCACGGGGATGTGCGGCCGGCCAACCGGCCGGCCCTGTCCTTGAGGCTTTCGAGGGGAAAGTAGCAGCGGCTGCCCGGAGGGGGAAGAAGTTGCGCAGGAATCAGCTCTCTCTTTTTCCGATCGCGGGACAAAGTCCGGTCGCAGCGGCTGCCGTGGTGTCCGGCGTGGTGATGTCATGACGGGCACGGATTGGTTGCGGCACGGGTTCCCGGTGCCCGATCCACCTGCGGTGGGGGCAGCATGACGACGCATGAGCAGAGACCGTTACGTCGACTTCCTCCGCGCGTGGGCGATCGTCCTCGTGGTGCTCGGCCACTGGCTGATCACCGGACTGGTCAGGGAACCCGGCGGGGCGATCAGCGCACCGGAACTGCTGGCCGTCGTTCCCTGGACCCAGTGGCTGACCCTGGGCTTCCAGATCATGCCGCTCTTCTTCCTCGCCGGGGGCCGCTCGGCGGGCGACTCGTGGTCGCGCGCCCGGGCCGCGGGGGGCACTGCCGCCGGCTGGGTGGGACGGCGGTCCCTGCGGCTGCTGCTTCCGACCGCCGTGTACAGCGGGCTGGTGCTCCTCGCCGTGGGGATCTGCGCGGCGGTGGGCGTGGACTCCGGCACGCTCTCCCTGGTGGGCTGGGCGATGGGCATGCAGTTCTGGTTCCTCCCCGTGTACCTGGTCCTCGGCGCCCTGACACCCGTACTGCACGCGGCACATGGCCGCTGGGGACTCCGCGTGCCGCTGGCCGTGGCAGCCGCGGCAGCGTTGGCCGACGTCCTGGTGCTGGCCGCGCACGCGCCGTACGTGGGCCTGCTCGACTACGTCCTGGTGTGGGGTGTCGCCTACCAGCTGGGCTTCTGCTGGGGGGACGGTCTGCTGACCCGTAACCGGACGACTCCCGTCGCGCTGGCGGCGGGCGGCGCGGTGGCGT
Source organism: Streptomyces sp. NPDC046977 (assembly GCF_040644455.1). NCBI lineage: Bacteria > Bacillati > Actinomycetota > Actinomycetes > Kitasatosporales > Streptomycetaceae > Streptomyces > Streptomyces sp. NPDC046977. The sequence goes on along the minus strand of NZ_JBEYWO010000004.1, from coordinate 432,718 downwards.
TCGCGGCCCTCGTGGGTCCCGGGCCGTTCCCGGTCAGCCTGATCCTGGTGACCGGGCAGGACCCGAGCAACACCGACCCGCCGTCGGTCGCCATGCTGGCCTGGGCGGTGGCGCAGGTGGGGCTGTGCGTGCTGGTCGCCCCCGCGGTGCGGCGGTGGCTGGTGCACGACCGGGTCTGGCGGCTGGTCCGTCCCGTGGGCGGGGTCAGCATGACCCTGTACCTGTGGCACATGCTGCCGGTGCTGGTGCTCGCCGCCGCGTTCTACCTCACGGGGCTCGCGCCCGAGCCCGCGTTCGGCTCACCGTCGTGGTGGGCGCTGCGCGTGCCCTGGCTGCTGCTGCTCGGCCTCGTACTGGCAGGCGTCGTACGGCTGTTGCGGCCCGTGGACCGCGGCCTGGCCGCCGTGTCCGGGCGGACCCGCCCTGCCGCCGCCCCGCGTCGTCCCTGGCTGGTGTGGCTCGGCCTGGCCGCCGCCGTGCCCGCGCTCGCCCGCTTCGCCGTGCAGGGCTTCGCGCCCGACGGGCGGTTCCCCGTCCTGCCCGCGGCGGGCCTGGCCGTGGGCACGGCCCTCGTCGGGCTGCCGTGGGACCGGGCCCGCCGCGGCAGCCCCGAGGCCAAGGACGCGCTGGAACCCGCGGCCTGACATCCGTTCAGGAATCCGCGGAACAGCTACGCGGTGACGGGCGCGGCCGGGTCCGGCCAGTCCACCGCGGTCTCCACGGGGCGGCCGTAGTCCACACCGTCCACGTCGAAGCCGTACAGGCGGCGCACTTCGGCACCGAACCAGTCGAGATCGGCGAGGCCGGCGATGGTGCCGGTGGTCGCCCGGTCCCAGCGGTCGGCGACGGCGGCCTGGACGTCGTCCCCGAGTTCCCAGGTGTCCAGGCGCACCCGTCCTTCGTCGTCCAGGCGCAGTTCCGCCGCGCCGGTCAGACCGTCCCACAACTCGGTGAGCTGCGCGGCCGGCGGCACCACCCGGTCGCCGAGCACGCCCCGCAGCAGGCCCACGTACAGGGCGATGCCGGGGATGGCGGTCGAGGACTGCGTGACGGCGGCGCCGTTGACGGACGTGAAGGCGCGGCCGCGAACCGCGGTGCCGAGGCGTTCGTCGAGGCGGCGGGCGGTGGCCTCCAGGTGGGCCTTGGCGGCGCCGATCGTGCCCTGCCGGTAGATCGCGGCGGTCAGGGGGGAGCCGATGTAGGACAGGGCGACGGTGCTGAAGCCGTCGGCGAGCAGTCCGCGGCCGGCAAGCCGGTCGATCCACCGCTCCCAGTCGGCGCCGCCCATGACGGCGACGGTCTGCTCGACGTCGTCGCCCTCGGCGGGCGCCGTCTCGACGTCGCGGATCTCGGGTGCGCCGTCGGCGCCGAAGACGAGGGTCTTCGTGCGATGGGGCGCACCGATCGGTTTGAGCACCGACGCGAAGGTGGTGCCGGTGTCGGGGTCGGTGCGCCGCGGCGCGGCCACCGAGTAGACGAGGTGGTCGAGGCGTCCGCCGAACCGCCGCGCGAGCAAATCGGCGACCTGGTCCTTCATCGCGTCGCCGAAGGCGTCGCCGTTGAGAAAGACCATGTCGCCGCCGGCTTCGCGGGCCAGGCGGGCGGTGGCGGCCGTGCGGTACCAGCCGGCGGTCGCGGTGCGCCGCTCGGTGGGTCCCTTCTCGAAGCAGACGCCGATGCCCCGGATGCCGGCCCGCTTGAGCCCGGCGACCGTGGCGGCGAGTCCGTATCCGGCGGAGGAGCCGATCACAAGGGCGACCGGCCGGTCCTCCGGGGGCGCGGCAGGGGCCGCGGGGACGGAGGACCACATGTCCTCGACGACGCGTTCGCATCCGGCAGGGTGCGCGTCGAGGAAGAGGAAACCGCGGCTGCGGGGGGCGATGGTGCGCTGGGTCACCTGAGGTCCCTTTCGGGGATCGGCGGAGCCGAGACGGCCGCCACGTGCTGCCAGTCTCCGGTGCCGCGGCCCCGGATCCGGCTCGCGCAGCGCACAACAATCGCCGGACGATCTTGGAGCGTTCCCACGAGATCCCGCGGCGCGCGGCACGGCCGGGCGCGGGCCCGGCCGTGCCGCCGGGCCCGCGCTCACGCACAGCGCCGCTACGCCAGGAACCCGGCGGTGGCCGCCGCGAAGCGCTCGGGGTCGTCGAGCCACGGGTGGTGCCCGGCCCCCGACTGGACGACGAAACCGGCCGCGGGAAAGAGCGCGGCGAACTCCGCGACCGCCGCGGGCGGAGCACCCGTGTCGACCTCTCCGGCCAGCAGGAGCACCGGCGGCGCGAAGTCGGCGAGCGCGGCGCGCGTGGCGTCCGGGGCGAAAGCGCCGTCAGCGCCGAAGGCGGCCATGACGTCCTGATTCATCTGGTTCATCCGCTCCTCCGCGGCGGCGTGATGGGTGCGCGCGGCGTCGTCCCACCGCCCGTAGGAGAACGGTGCGACAGCCTCCCAGTGGCTGTCGTCGCCCCGTCCCGCAGCAATGGCCTCCAGCGCCGCGTAGGCGGTGGGGTACCAGGGCTCGTCCTTGCGCAGCCGCGCGGTCGCGAGACGGAGGTCGCCGGCGATCGGGATGCCGACCGCCCTGACGCTGGGGGTGACCAGCACCATCCCGCGGACCCGTCCGGGACGGAGTGCCGCGTACTGGACGGCCGGGTTGGCCCCCGCGCAGTGGGCGAGCAGGTCCACGCGATCGAGCCCGAGGTGCTCGCGCAGGGCCTCCACGTCGTCGACGAGCCGGTCGCACCGGCAGGTGGCGAGGTCGTCGGGGACCTGCGACCGGCCGGTGCCGCGCAGGTCGAGCCTGATCACCCGGCGGTGCGCGGAGAGACCTCCGAGGTCCCCCAGGTAGGCGGAGTCCGTCGGTCCGCCGGGCAGGCAGACCAGGGGATCGCCGTCACCGGCGGAGTGGTACGCGAGCCGGGTTCCGTCGTATGCGGAGAAGGAATCCGAGGAAAACGAGGGAGAAGCGGCAAATTCGGGCATGGCAGAGGTCCTTTCGGCGAGTGCTCGGAACAAGTGCCGCCCCCACCGGGCGGCTTGACGCGCGCAGATCACCCGCGGGAGTGCGGGGTGCAGGCACCCGGTGCGACATGCCGAAGGCAGGGGTCCGCGGGACCGGGGCGGCGAGGAGTTCCGAGACGCCGTTCGAGGTCGTCCCTGTCGTGAAGCGCATGACAATGTGGCCTTCCGGGATGCCTGAGGGCGCTCCCGGGGCCGGCTGTCTCAGACGGACGGCGCGGCCGGACGGAAGGAGAGCGCCCAGCGTGCAACTGCGTTGATGGGACTCACCTCCTCGGTCGGTCACGTGCACGGTGACGCTATCAGGCCCTCTCCAACGGGAACAGATCGTCGAAACGATCCCCGGGGACGGGTGTCCTTGACGCCCGGGATGGCGCCGCGCATCATCCTGTGACCCGGTGACGCATGTCGTCCATGTCATGACAGACCCGCACGTCACGGCCATCACATGCGCCCACCCTCACCACCGACGTGAGCGTCACCACCTTGACGGGTGATGCAGCCTGTGCGAGCGTCGTCATCAACCACGACCGGCATGGCCGGTGCCCCCTGGGCGAGGGACACGGAGCGCAGTCCCGGTCCCGGCTCCCGAGAGAAAGGCGCGCGCAGCATGCCGAACACACGCAGCACCCGCAAGGTACGGCTCCTGAGCGCGGTGGCCGGCACAGCCGCCCTCGTCACCGGTGGCCTGGCCGCGGCCCCGCTCGCCTCTGCCGCCCCGGCGGCCCCTGCCGCCGCACACGCCGCACACGCCGCACCGTCCCGTACGGAAGTGCTCGCACTGGTCGCCCGGCAGACCCAGTCCACCTCGGTGGACCTGGGGAAGAAGGGGCTCAGCCTGGGCGACGAGCTCGTCATCGCCGAGGACATCTACCGCGACGGCAAAAAAATCGGCGACCACAGCGTGGTCTGCACCTACGTCCACCTCGAACCGAGCGCGCTGCAGTGCGTGGGAACGTTCGCCCTGCCCAAGGGACAGATCAGCGGTCAGGCGCTGCTCCACCTGCCGCCCGCCCCGTCCATCGACATCCCCATCACCGGGGGCTCCGGCGCCTACGACACGGCACGCGGCTATGTCCACACGGTGCCGGCCGGCAAGACGGAACGGCATCTCACCTTCCACATCATCCACTGATCACCGATGGCCGGATCGACCCAGCGGACCCAGCGGACCCAGCGGACCCAGCGGACAAGGAAGCGGATCGTGTCGAAGACCGCGCGGAACATCACCAAGGCGCCCGAAGCCCCCGCCACCACCACCCCCACCGCGGCGCCCCCGGTCACCGTCGTCGCCGCTGCCGTCCCGGCCGCGGATGCCGACGCGGCGGCCCGTCGGGCCAGGTTCGGGGCGCTGCCCGAGCGCATACGGCCGCAGGACACGACGGAGGTGGTCCCCCTCGTGGACAGGTATCCGTCGCAGGACCACTACGACCACGAGAAGTGGCTCACCTGCCGGTTCGTGTAGAGGTATATCCGATCGACCCGCGCGGGAGACGGGGCTAGGTTGGCGCGATGGCCGACCTACGCACCCAACGCCTCCTGCTCCGCGGATGGCGGGATTCCGACCGCGCCCCCTGGGCCGCGCTGAACGCCGATCCGCGGGTCCGGGAGTTCTTCCCCGGGGTGCTCACCCGGGAGCAGAGCGACGCGTCCGCGGCCCGGTTCCAGGCCGACCTCGAACGGCGCGGCTGGGGGTGGTGGGCCGTGGAGGTCGCGTCCACCGGTGAGTTCATCGGGTTCACCGGGCTCGACCCGGTGGACGAGGGCATGCCGTTCACCGGGGTGGAGGCCGGCTGGCGGCTGGCCCGTTCGGCGTGGGGCCACGGCTATGCCACCGAAGCGGCCCTGGCCGTGCTGGCCTTCGGTTTTCAGGACCTCGGTCTCGAGGAGATCCTCGCGGTCACGACCGCGACCAACCTGCGGTCCCAGGCCGTGATGCGCCGCATCGGCATGACGCGCGACCCGGCCGACGACTTCGACGACCCCGAGGTGCCGGACGGCCCCCTGCGCCGCAGTGTGGTGTACCGCCTCCGGGCCGGAGATCCGCCGCGCCGCGGCACGCCGTCGCCGAGCGTGCCGTAGGCCCGTGCGTCCGGACCGGACGCCGGAGGTCACACCTTGTCGAGCCAGAGCACGATGCCGGTCATGTCGCTGAGCACGGCCGCGACGCCCGCCCTGATCGCGGCCTCGCACCGCGCGGTGGTGAACGAGGCGGCGTCGTAGGTGGACGACATGCCGAGTCCTTCACCGCGGAACGAGGCACCGGACCAGTCGACCGAGGTCACGTTGTGCGTGGGTTCGGCGAGTTCGGCACCCACGACCAGGAACTGTTGCGACAGATGGTTGGGGGTGACCATCGCGAGCGGGTCGATCAGGTCGTTGCCCGCGCTGACGATGAGATCGGCGTGCATCTTCAGGGCCCTGCTCGCCGCCGGGACGTAGTCCGACGGGCCGGACGCGGCCACGGTCCGCAGGTCGACGTGCTCCGCCTCGGCCCAGCCCTTGACCGCCGCCACCAGTGACTTGGTCGGGGCGTCGTCGCCCGCGGTGAGCAGCACGACGCGGTAGCCCCGCGGCGGGTGCACCCCGCTCCAGGAGCCGGGCCGCGGGGTGGCGGTGGCCTCCGGTCCGGGCGGGTTGGCGGGGTCGACGAACCCGGGGCCGAGCGTGCCGACGGCGGTCGGCTCGGGGTGCGGCCGTGACCAGTCGTCACCGGAGCCGCATCCGGTGACCAGCGCGACGGCCACGGCCAGCGTGGCGAGGGCGCGAAGCGGGGCGCGCAAGGTGATCGTCCTCCGAGTGGTGAGGGTGGTGCGTCCCCCATCCTGCTCTCCCGTTCGCGCCCGCGGTCGTTCGCGGGTGCCGTTCTCGATGTTGTTGTTCGACGGTTCGCCGACAGGGCGAATCGTGTTCACCCGTGGCATGCACCGTGCACTGGCAACCTGAAGGAGCCACATGTCACAACGTGTCCGCCGCGCCGTCATCGGGACAGCCGCGGCCGTGATCGCTTTCCTGGGTCTGGCACAACCGGCGCAGGCCCACGGGTTCTCGTCGACCGTGTACGTCAACGTCACCTCGGGGGACGAGGGCCGGACACGGACGACGCTGGAACTCGAGTACGACCTCTTCGTCGTGTCGACCGCCGACTACCAGCACGACGACGCCCTCTTCAAGGAGGGGACCGCAGCGTTCGACGCGGGTGACAAGAAAGCGCAGGGAGCGGCGCTCGACGCCCACGCCGCGTCGGCGGTCGCCTACGTCACCAAGCGCTTCTCCGTCTCCTCCGGCGGCAAGGCCTGTACCCCGTCGCAGGTCGGCGGGTTCACGATGGGGCAGCGGGAGGGCGTGCCGTACGCCGGCCTGACGCTCGACTGGGCCTGTGCCGCGGAGGGCGACGACCACGAGGTGCGCGGGGGGCTGTTCGCCGACTCCGAGGGCTACGTCAAGGGTGTCAAGACGATCGTCACCTACGACCTCGACGGCCGCTCGGGCAGCGCGGCCATCGACGCGGAGCACCCGTCGTTCTCGATCAGCCAGACCTGGTACGAGCGGTTCTGGGAGTTCTTCCGCCTGGGCGCCGAGCACCTGCTGACCGGCATCGACCACATCCTGTTCCTGCTGGCGCTCATCGCGGGTTCGCGCCGGCCGCGGGAGATCGTGCTCGCCGCGACCAGCTTCACACTGGCGCACTCGGTGACGTTCATGCTCGCCGCGCTCGGTGTGGTCGATGTGCCCTCGCGGATCGTGGAGCCCGTCATCGCCCTGTCGATCGCGGTGGTGGCCGGCTGGCACCTGTGGCGGATCTGGCGCCGCCGCGGTCATGCCACGGACCTGGAGACCGCGGGAGGCGGGCACTTCAGCCTGGACCGCGCGGGCTGGTCGCGCCTGGGTGTCGTGTTCTGCTTCGGTCTTGTGCACGGACTGGGCTTCGCGGGCGCGTTGGGCATCGAGGCGGCGTGGTCGTGGACGCTGCTGTGGTCGCTGCTGGTGTTCAACGTGGGCATCGAGACCGTGCAACTGGCCATCATCGCGGTGGTCTTCCCGGTGCTGATCCTGCTCCGCCGGCGGTCGCCGGTTGCCGGTCTGTGGACGACAGGTGTCATCTCGGCGGGCGTCGCCGCGATGGGTCTGGTCTGGTTTGTGCAGCGGGCGTTCGGCGTCTGAAACCGACATACCCTCCGTGCGTTGTTCAGACAACTCGAAGATCACATTTGGCTTCCCTTTACCAACAGCCGACAGTTTATTGATCTCCATTCCATGCACACACATCGTGCACAAGAGGATCGAAAACTCATGAGATCGAGCAACTCCTCGCAGGCCTCCGGGCCTGTGCGGCGCCGTGTCGCCACTGGCGCCACCGCGGCATTTCTCGGCCTGAGCGTGGCCCTCGGCAGTGGCCTGGCGACCCCCGCCACCGCCGCTGACGCGTCCACGATCACCGGCATCGTCCTCGGCGTGGGCTCCAACGAGTCCCAGCGCACCGTCACGTGGTACTCCTCCGCCGACACGGCGCAGAAGGTCCAGGTCGTCCCGACCGCGGCGCTCGTCAACGGCGAGTTCCCGACCGACGCCACCGCCTTCGACGCCATCGGCGCGGCGAACATCGCGACCAGCGGCGGCTTCAACCGCCACGCGACGATCACCGGCCTGAAGGAGAACACGGCCTACTCCTACCGAGTCGGCACCGAGGGCAACTGGTCCACGGCGTACGCCTTCAAGACCCAGGACTTCGAGGGCGACTACGACTTCCTGTTCTACGGCGACCCGCAGATCGGCTCCTCCGGCAACCTGGCGAGCGACCAGGCCGGCTGGCAGGACACGGTCGACGTCTCGCTGAGGGCCAACCCGAACGCCGAGATCCTGGTGTCGGGTGGTGACCAGGTCGAGACGGCGAACACCGAGTCCCAGTGGAACTCCTTCCTCGCCCCCGACCAGCTCCGCCAGTACCCGTGGGCCGCCACCATCGGTAACCACGACGTCGGCGGCAAGGCCTACGAGCAGCACTTCACCACCCCGAACACCGACCGTTCGGCCCCGTACTACGACAACGGGAACCCCGACGGCACCAAGTCGGGCGGTGACTACTGGTACATCTACAAGGATGTCCTGTTCATCGACCTGAACAGCAACAGCTACAACTCCGCCAACGGCGCCGGTGACGCGGCACACGTGAACTACGTGACCGACGTCATCAACAAGCACGGCAACGAGGCCAAGTGGAAGGTCCTCGTCTACCACCACGCGATCTACTCGCCGGCCTCGCACGCCAAGGACGGCGACAACAAGCAGCGTCGTCTGGACTTCCCGACCACGTTCTCCAAGCTCGGTGTGGACCTGGTCCTGCAGGGCCACGACCACAGCTACTCCCGCAGCTACCTGATCAAGAACGGCGAGAAGGAGAACCCGGCCGAGAAGCCGGGTGCCGCCGACGTGTACCCGGGTCCCGGCGGCGTCCTCTACGTGACGGCCAACTCCGCCTCGGGCTCGAAGTACTACGACATCACCGCGCCGGACAACAGCGGCACGAGTGGTGCGGGCAACGGCGCCGACCCGCTGAACCCGAAGAACTACTGGTACAACTCGGTTCAGAACCAGGAGCACGTCCGCACCTACGTCAAGGTGCAGGTGCGCAACGACAAGCTCGTGGTCGAGAACATCCGCAGCGCCGCCAACGGCGCCGACCAGCCGGTCGGTTCGCACGTCGACGACGTCACGGTGCACCCGTACCACGGTGACAAGCAGGACCTCCAGGTCAACGTCCCGAACCCGGCTCCGGGCGAGTTCGGCTGGACGATCGACGGCTACAACGGCCTGGTGGACCTCGGCACCGCCGAGGAGAAGAACGGCGACCACTTCGAGGCCGACGGCCGGATCAACCCGATCGTCGTCTCCGACAGCCGCCGCTCGCTCGCCCCGTGGTCGGTCTCGGCCAGCGTCAGCGCGTTCAAGGACGCCGACAAGACGTTCGCGGCTTCCTTCCTCGGCTGGACGCCTCGCGTCCTGGTCGACGGTGCGGGCGCCACGGCCAACGCGTCGGTCGCCTCGGGCTACGACGACCAGGGCCAGGGCCTCGCGATCTCGCGTGGTCTCGCCTCCGCCGAGCAGGGCCACCCGCGCGGCGAGGCCAAGGTGGGCGCCGACCTGGATCTGAAGATCCCGGACAGCGTCCAGAAGGGTGACTACCGCGCCACCCTGACGATCACCGCGCTCAGCAGCTGATCGGACCCGTTCCACCTTGGCGGGGCGGGCACCGTCCGGTGCCCGCCCCGCCTCCCCGTTGCAGGAGAATCCCGAGATGCACGCACCCGTATCGCACCGGACGACCACCGCCATCGCGCGCGTCCGCACCGTCGCCCTGGCCCTGCTCCTGGCCTTCGCGTTCACCGGCCTGAGCGGCGGCCCCGCGCGGGCGGCCGACGGCGACGTCACCTGGACGGTCAGGACGGCCGCGAACGGGTACGGCGACGACCGGTCCAGCTACAGCTACGACGTGAACCCCGGCGGCCAGGTCAAGGACGCCATGGTTGTGGCCAATCACAGCAAGTCCCCGCTCCGCCTGGCGCTCTACGCCGCGGACGGCTACACCACCGAGACGGGTCAGCTCGACCTGCTCACCAAGGACAAGAAGTCCGTCGGCATCGGGGCCTGGGTCCACGCCGACCGCGACAGCGTCGAGATCAAGCCCGGCAAGACCGCGCAGATCCCCTTCACCGTCAGCGTCCCCGCCAACGCCACGCCCGGCGACCACGTGGGCGGCATCCTGACCTCCCTCAAGCAGTCCGACGACGCCGCGGGCATCAACGTGGACCGGCGCCTGGGCATCCGGGTCAAGCTGCGGGTCAGCGGCGCGCTCAAGCCGCAGCTGGCGGTCGAGAACCTGCACGTCGACTACGCCGGCACCGCGAACCCGTTCGCCAAGGGCGACGCCACCGTCACCTACACCATTCACAACACCGGCAACGCCACCTTGTCGACCCGCCAGGCGGTCTCCGTCACGGGCCCGTTCGGATGGCTGAGCGCCGAGGCCGGCCGCATCCCCGCCTCGCCGGAACTGCTGCCCGGCGAGACCTGGAAGGTGAAGGTGCCCGTCCACGGCGTCGCACCGGCCATGAGCCTGACGGCGAAGGCGACCCTCTCCCCGCTCCTCACCGACGCCTCGGGCACCACCACCCCGCTCAAGGAAGTCCAGGCCACGGCCCACGGCTGGGCCGTCCCGTGGACGCTGCTCGTGCTCGTGATCGTCGTGATCGGGGCCCTCGTCGGCTGGTTGCTCCTCGCACGCCGCGCCCGCGCGCGCCGCAAGGTGCGCGAGGACGCCCGGGTACAGAACGCCGTCGAGAAGGCCCTGCTCGAACGCACGACGCAGGAGAGCTGACCGACCGACCACCGCCGCGCGGTGCGCGTCGCCGGGCCGTCCGCGGCCGGGACGACGCGTGCCGCGCGGACGTCGTACGGGGGACCTGAGGCGGAGGGCGCGAGAACGGCTGCGCGGCGCGGGCAGAATTACCCCAGGGAGATCACATCATCCGCCCGCGCCTCCACCGAAACCCGGTGCCCCGATGGCGCTTTCAGCCTAAACCAGCACGTTCCAGCCGACACGTGCAAATCCCGGACGCGGGCACCCGGAACCCCGCCGGGAACGGACCGGGCGTCAGCGCGCCTTGTCGTACGCGGCCACGACGAACGCGATGACGTCGCGTTCCAGGGCGGCACCGCGCGGCCCGCGCCGGATCATGTCCGTCCCGTGGTAGCCGCTCTGATCGATGACGAGCCGCTTCTGCGTGGCCGCCGACGCCGCGTAGACCTCGCGCACCTGCTTCTCCACCGCGCCCAGCATGTCCCCCGGGGACACGACGAACAGCGACGGGGCGTCGATCTTCCGCGCCGCCGCCACCGCGTCCACGCCGCCGCACCGGGCGGGTGAGGACATCATCAGCAGCCCCACCACGGGCAGTTCGCCCTCGGCCCCGACGACGGCTGCCGTGCTGCCCCCGCACGACGCGCCGCCCAGGAAGACCCGCTTGGCACCGAGGCGCTTGAGCTCGGCGAGGCCCGCCCGCGCGTCGCGCTCGATGTGCTCGTTGTCCGCGACGTGCTCGGACGCCCCGTGGTTGCGGTACTCCGGGATCACCACGCGGTAGCCGCGCGCCGCGAGTTTCCTCCCGATGTCGAGGAACGAGCAGATGTTGTAGCCCTGTTCGTGATCGAGGAGCACACCGTCGGGACCGTCGCCGAGTTCAAGGGCGGACAGATGGACGCCGTCGCTCGTGGTCAGCGTCGTGGCCTTGTCACGGAGTGACTCCGGGACACAGGTGTCGACGAGGTACCCGGCCTTGGTGCGGGTGGTCCGGTCGGGCCAGCTGGGCTTGTAGGCGACGGGCGGGTGGGCACCGGGCGGGCGCAGGCTGGGCCGCTGCGAGGGCTTGCCGGCCGACGACGGGCGCACCGACGCCTTGGTGGGCTCCGGCGCGTCGGCCGCCTCGGGTGCGGAGGAGCAGGCCGACAGTCCGCCGAGGCACAGCAGGGCAACCGGGATCGCCCAGCGGGTTGTTCTCACGTTGGTCCTTGATTGTGGATGCCTGGTGGCGCCGTCGCGCCGGCACGGCGCGACGGTCCCTTCGTCCACACAGACGCGCGGCGCCCGCGGGCGTTGCGGGTGCGGTGCCGATTTTTTCCCGGGCGGGAGAGGCGAGGTCCCGGCTAGGGTTCCGCACACAGGACCGAGGGGGTGGGGCGGGATGCGCCCGGTACTGATGGTGGACGTGGACGGACCGCTGAATCCGTACGCCGCGAAGCGGCACCAACGGCCGCACGGCTACGGGACGCACCGGATGGTGACACCCCGCTGGGCGGCGGCCGAGCAGGCCCGACAGGGCGCGTGGGGGCTGACGGGCAGGCGGGTCAGGCCCCTTCGCGTGTGGCTCAATCCGGAGCACGGGCCCGCGTTGCGGGCGCTGCCCTTCGACCTGGTGTGGGCCACCCTGTGGGAGGACGAGGCCAACGACTTCATCGCCCCGGTGCTGGGGCTGCCCGCGCTGCCGTTCGTCGCGTGGGCCTCGCCCCGCGTGGAGCCCGGCGGCGGTGTGTTCTGGAAGACCCCGGACATCGTGGCGTGGGCGCAGGGCCGTGCGTTCGCGTGGGTGGACGACGAGATCACCGATGCGGATCGTGCCTGGGTGGCCGCCCACCACGACGGTCCGGCCCTGCTGCACCGCATCGACCCGCGGATCGGGCTGGCCCCCGGCGACTTCGCCGCGCTCGGGGAATGGGCCGCGGGCGTGGGCTGAGACCGCCCGGCAGCGCGGGCCGCGCCCGTGCCGGCTCCCAAAAGATGGACTTGCGGGTCCAATTTCCGCGACGCAAGGTGGACCCCGTTCCGTCCGCACTCAGAGGAGCAGCACGATCATGACCGCACGTCTGCAGCACAAGACCGCCCTGGTCACCGGGGCCACCAGCAACATCGGCCGGGCCATCGCCCTGGCCTTCGGTGCGGAGGGGGCGCACGTGGCCGTCTCGGGGCGCAGCAAGGAGCGCGGGGAAGAGGTCGTGGCGGAGATCCGTGCCCGGGGCGGGGCCGCCACGTTCGTCCCCGCGGACCTCGACGGCAGCGCCGCGGCCTCGCGGCGGCTGGCCGAGGAGGCCGGGCACGCCCTGGGCGGGCGCATCGACATCCTCGTCAACAACGCGGGCATCTACCCGAGCCCGGCGACACCCGAGACCGACGAGGAGACCTTCGACCGGGTCATCGCCGTCAACATGAAGGCGCCGTTCTTCCTCACGGCGGCGGTCGCCCCGGCCATGGCCGCCGCCGGCGGTGGCGCGATCGTCAACCTGGGTTCATGGATCGCGCGGTTGGGCCTGCCCCGCGGCGCGCTCTACAGCTCCACCAAGGGCGCGGTCGAGACGCTCACCCGCGCCTGGTCCGCCGAGTTCGGGGCGAGCGGGGTACGGGTCAACGCCATCTCCCCCGGGGTGATCCTGGCACCCGGCCACACCGCCGAAGCGCTGATGGCGGGCACTCCGGCGGGAACCGTGGGCTCCCCCGAGGACATCGCCCAGGCCGCGGTGTACCTCGCCTCCGACGAGGCGCGGTTCGTCCACGGGATCACCCTCGACGTGGACGGCGGCCGGACGACCGCGGCCGTGATCGCCGCCTGAGCCGCGGGGAGTGCCGCGCACAGCGGGGCGGGCCCGGACGCCGTCGTCCGGGACCGCTCCGCTGTGCGCGGCCGAGGACGTCAGACGGCCGGACCGGCGACGAGCTTCGGGCTCGGGCCGAACTGGTTGTCACCGGGCTGGCTGTCGCCGCAGTAGAAGACCAGCAGGACGATGCCGCCGATGCACGGGATCAGGCCGAGCAGGATCATCCAGCCGCTGCGGCCCGTGTCGTGCAGTCGGCGGACGGCCACGGCGAGCGACGGCAGGAGCACCGCGATCCCGTACAGGGCCGGCAGCAGGGAGAAGTCGATGGCGCGACCCACGAGGAGCAGCACGACGTAAATGATCACGTTGAACAGCGTGAACATCCAGTACTCGGTGCGACGAGCCCGCCCGTTGAAGTCGGCGTACTTCTTGAGCACGTCGATGTACCAGTTCATGCGATTGCCCCCAAGGCCATGTTTGAAGCTCGTCTCAAAATGATCGAGCACGCGGAAGTTATGAGCCTTGTGCTGTGCAGGTCAAGACACGTTTCGATAACCAACTGCGCGCAACGCATGAACGCCCGCCTGGTGGCTGCCACGCAGCCCGCTCACCGGCGCGCACAGCCGCGTTCGCCCGGCCGACGCCCTGCGGCAATCCCCGCGTCCCCGGCGTCCGTTTCGATGCGGACACGGCATCAGCCGGCCCTCTTGGACAACCTCAGGATTCCCCGTGCTCCGCGATCTCGCCGTCCGTTCCGTCCTCGGCGTCCTCAAGGGGGTGGGCTACGCGTACTGGTTCCTATGGCGCCGGCGCCGTTATGTCCCCTACCACGATGTGCGCAGCGCCGATTACCACGGTGTGACTCGATACGGCGGAACGTTGGAGGGTGCCGCACCGCCGCGGCCGTCCGGCCCCGGTGACGGCGATCGCCGTACGGTTCCGGGGCCGGACGAGCACACGGATCAGGCCAGCCGGGTCCGGTAGACCTGCTGGGTGACGTCCCGCTGGGTGCGGGTGGCGTCGCGGTCGGTGGTGAAGACGACCGTGCCGCCGTGCAGGGCCGGCCAGGTGTTGTTGCCGAGCGTGGTGACCCGCTCGGCAGCCGACCAGGTGCCGGCGGCGTCGACGGTGGCGGTGAGGACCTTCCAACGCCAGTCGGCGGAACGGGAGTCGTACCAGACCGCCCGCACGCGGCCGTCGGGGTCCTGGGCGAGCCGCGCCCGCTGGCTCATGGCGTTCGGGTCGAGGGCGACCTGACGGTACGGGCCCCAGGTGGCACCGCCGTCGGTGGAAGTGCTGGACCGCAGCTGGAGGTTGGCGCCGGAGCTCTGCAGGGCGCCGGACTCCCAGATCGCCACGAGCGTGCCGTGCGCGTCGACCGCGACACTGGGGTGCCGGTCCGCGCGGTCGGTGACCGCGCTCACCGTGACCGGGGTGCCCCAGGGGCGGCCCGGCGCCGTGCGAACCGCGGCCAGGATCTGCCAGTTGTCGGGGTCGGTGCCACCACTCGCCGGCTGACCGGCCGGCGGGGTGTGCCCGGTCCACAGCGGGTCCGGGTCGTAGCGGTCGTCCTGCCAGGTCACGACGGCGCGCTTGCCGTCGACGACGGTGACAGCCGGGAACAGCGAGGCGGGGTAGCGGGGTGACCGTGCGTCGGCGGGAGTGCCGGGGCTGGTGGTCTTGCCCGCCGCGGAGACGTTCACGGCGGCCTTGTCGACGCCGACGATCTGCGCGTACACGTCGAAGGCGCCGCCGCTGTTGTCGGACCAGACGACCAGCGGGTGCTTGTCCTCCACGAGGGCCAGCGCCGGCTGGATCGCCCGCCCCTTGCCCTTGCTGATCTTCTGCGGGGCCTTGAAGGACTCGCCGCCGTTGCCGCTGGTCGCCATGAGGACCACCGGCCGGTGCGGCTGCTCCTTGCCGAGTTCGTCCTGCCACACCACCCACACGTCGTCGCCGTTGGCGGCGATCCGCGGGAAGCGGGCGGTCGGCGAATCGCCGGACAGGGTACGGACCTTGCCGGGCCGACCCTTGCGGTCGAGCCGGACGTGGACGACCCGGGTCGCCTGGTCCTCGTGCACCTCCGCGACGACGTGGGTGACGTCACCGACCACCGCCACGTCGGCGAAGCCGGTGAACAGGCCCGTCTCACCGGTGACCCGGGCCGCCCGGTCGGCGGTGGTGTCCGCGGCGGGCAGCGGGATCTCCGGCGTGGGTTCGGCGGGCGCGCCGACCGACAGAAAGATCGGAGAGGTCGCGGCACGCAGCTGGTCCGGGAGGTTCGGGTCGGCCTCCGAGCCCGACGCGCTGCCGGGCGAACGGACCTCGACGCGGTACCAGGTGTGGTCGCCGCCCTTGATGTCGAGCGGCAGTTCGTAGGTCTCGTTCGCCGTGCGCGGGACGAAGGTGGCGACCGGGCCCGCGGAGCGGCCGGGCGCCGCGTACACGTGCACGGTGGTGCCCTTGCCGGACTTCACCTTCACCCGCAGGCTCGCCTTGCGGGGGAGCTTGCGGCCGGGGACCACGATCTCGTCGCCGCCGATCGCCTCGTAGACGCCGTCGCCGTCGGCGTCGGCCTCCAGCGTCACGAACGGGCCGGTGATGTTCTGCGAGACGCTGGTGCGGCCGGCCTGGAAACCGTCGAGGATGCCGCGGACCGAACGCTGCGCGGCGAAGACCCGGGTGGTGGGCTCACCGGGGCTGTCGATGTCCCACAGTTCGCGGAAGTGGCAGTCGCTGGCGGCGGCCACACCGAAGCGGAAGCCGTGGTTCCAGCGGTTCTCGGCGTACTCCATCTCCACGTCGGGGTCGCTCGCGACGTTCAGCACCTCGACCAGGTCGCTGCCCTGCACACTGGCGTTGGCGTTGACGCCGCCGGCCCGCGTGTACTCGCCGTCGTCGGGGTGCGCCTGGGACCACACGGCGTTCTGGGCGTGGACGTCCCACACCGACTGCTGGACGTGCCGGTAGGCCGCCGAACCGGGCGGGTTGGCGCCGTCGACCACCACGTCGACGTTGCCGAGCACGATGGCGTGCGGGGAGCCGTTGGCCTCCTCACCGGGCAGCAGGAGCAGCGCGGAGGACGCCCACTGCGGGTCCCACACCTGGTCGTAGGTGCGGTGGTCGGTCAGCGGCATGAAGTCCAGGCCGACCTTCTCGCCCTGCGCGATCTGGTCGCCGACCGGGAGGTTGCCCGGGAGGGTCTGCTTCGAGGCCTGGCGGGGACCGCTGCCGTCGGAGGAGTGGTCGTCGTGCACATGGGTGTCGCCGGCGAGCCACGTGCCCTTGGGGGCTTTGACCTTGGCCTTCTTGGCGGCCACGTCCTCCGGGGCGGGGCGCCCGGGACCGCCGGTGGCCGTCGCGGCGTCGGCGACGCCCGCGCCAATGGTCGCGACGGCGACGGCCGCACCTGCCGCGACGAAGAGTTTCCTTCGGGACAGGTGGCCGCCTGCCGGCTCTTTGGGAACGTCGGGTCGCATCGGGGCCTGCATCAGGACTACCGCCTTTCGTCCACTGCCCTGGGTGAGCAGTGCGGTCCCGACGCTAGAAAGATGCATGCGCAAATACATGAATTCGCCGCGAAGAGCCCCTTCCGGTCGGCGTAACACCGCGGGCCGCGGCCGGACGCCCTCCACGGGCCGCGCCCGTGCCCCGCCGGGGCCGGCGAGCGGTGAACCGGGGGTGACCTGCGGCGATTTGCTCCCATGGAGCGCTCGTACGGTCGTGGGGCACCCCGTCCCGCGCCACCACGGGGCGAGCGCGGTCCTCGGCAGTCCCGGGTCCAACGGCGCTCCGCCCTGTGGACCGCCGCGCGCTACCGGGTGCCGGTGACCCACGTCGTCCGCGTCAACCGGACGTACCGGGCCCTGCCGGAGTTCTCGGAGCTCCTGCGCGTCCCCGGCGGCGACCACCTGACGGCCCGGAGGCCCACCGCGCGCAGTGCGTGGCGTCGCGGACCCCCGCCAGGACGCACCGCCCGGGCGGGCGCGCTCACCCGGGGCTGCCGCCGGGGTCCGACGCCTGGCCGGCGAGGGCCGCGTCCAGAAGCACCTCGGCGACCGCTCGCGCCGCGGAGCCCGCGCCGGGGTCCCCGTCCATCCGGACGGAGACGGCGGAGCCGTCGTAGAGCAGTTGCAGCCGGCGCCCGAGGGCCTCCGCGTCCACGACGCCCGCCTCGCGCGCCAGCCGGGTCAGCAGACCGCGCACCCAGGCCCGGTAGTCGTTCGACGCCTGTTCCGTCCTGCTGCCGGGCTTGGCCTCCGCGCCGGCCGCGATGAACGCGCAGCCGCGGTATCCGGGGCCCGTGAACGCCTCCGCCTGGGCGTCGAAGACGCCGAGCAGCCGGTCGCGCGGGGTGTCGTGGCGGTCGACGGCGGCGAGCACGCGCCGGGCGGTGGCGGCGTGCCTGGCCTCCAGGTAGGCATGGACCAACTCGTCCTTGCTGCCGAAGGTGTTGTACAGGGACGCCTTGGCCACGCCGGCCCGTTCGATGACCCGGTCGATGCCGACGGTCTGCACTCCCTCGTCGTAGAACAGCTCATTGGCCGCCGTCAGCAGGCGCGCGCGGGCGGAGGGCCTCGCCTCGGCGTGCCCGGCGGACGATCCGGTGGCCTTGGCTGCCATCGGCACTCCCTCCGATTCCGTGTGGTCCGCGTGCTGCCTGCCCGCATTCACCCTAGTGCTGTGCGAGGCCGCCGACATGGCGCTTCTCCGTCAGCAGGCCGGCCAGCGCCAGCAGGGCGAGGACGATGACCGCGGCCCCGTACTCCCGTGCCGTGGTCAGCAGACCCCCGGCGTGGACGACGAGGTACCCGGCGACGACCGCGGGCAGGCCCATGCCCAGGTACGACACGACGTACAGCAAGGACAGCACTCCGGACCGCTCGTGCGCCGCGGTCAGCGGCATCACCGTGCGGATGCCGCCCTGGAAGCCGCTGCCGAAGCCGATGCCGGCGATGGCGGTCCCGGTGAAGAACAGGGCGGTCGAGCCCGTCCCGATCGCGAGCAGCGTCAGCGCGACGCCGGCGACGAGGGTGCCGATCCCGGTGAGCATGACCCCGCGCGGGGGTGCGGTGCGCAGCACGAGGGTCGCCGCGGCGGCCACCCCGGCCAGCACGAACAGGGCCAGGCCGCCGTAGACCGCGGACGTGGAATGGGTCATGGTCCGCACCAGGGCGGGGCCCAGGGAGCCGTAGAAGCCCGCCAGCGCCCAGACGGCTATCAGGACCGGGGCGGCGTTGAGGACCGCGCGCCGCACCGTCCGCGGCAGCTTGATGTCCGGCACCAGGGTGCCCAGCGCCCCGGGGGTGGGCTTCAGCGTCTCCTTCATCAGGAACACGCCGACGGCCTGGAGGGCGAAGACCGCGACCAGGACCAGGTAGACCAGGTGCGTGGGCGCCGGGAGGTACTGGACGAGGAACGCGGAGATCAGGGAGCCGCTGGCGGTGCCGAGACCGGGGGCGAAGGAGTTGGCCACGGTGCCCCGCCGCTTGTCCACGTCCAGCATTCCGGCACCGACGGCGCCCAGCGCGGCACCCGTGGACACGCCCTGGACCACCCGGCCGATCATCAGCTCCGGCACGCCGTGCGCGGTCGCGAACACGACCATCGCGGCCGCCTGGGCGGCGAGCGCCACCAGCAGGACCGGGCGCCGGCCGAGGTGGTCCGACAGCCGGCCCAGGGTGAGGAGCGACACGAGCACGGCGATCGCGTACACCCCGAACACCAGGGTGGTCGTGACCGGGCTGAATCCCCATTCCTGCTGGTAGACGGCGTAGAGCGGGGTCGGGGCACTGGATGCCGCCAGGAACGACACGATGATCGAGGCCAGCAGGTAGAGCGCCGCCCCCTGGGGCAGCACCCCCTTCGCGGACCGGTGCCGCCCCGCGGAGGAGACGACGGGACCGCCCGTCCCGCGGGCGTCTTCCACGAGGCCGGCCTCGGCCGTCAGTGTGGCGGCGCCGCCGTGGTCGTGTGAGGTGCGCTGCTCGGGCATGCCACCGTCCTGTGGTGAGTAGATCGGTCT
Source organism: Streptomyces sp. NPDC046977 (assembly GCF_040644455.1). Classification (NCBI taxonomy): domain Bacteria; kingdom Bacillati; phylum Actinomycetota; class Actinomycetes; order Kitasatosporales; family Streptomycetaceae; genus Streptomyces; species Streptomyces sp. NPDC046977. The sequence goes on along the minus strand of NZ_JBEYWO010000004.1, from coordinate 413,535 downwards.
CTCCGTATTGAGTAGACAGGTCTGTCCAACCACGGTGGAACGGGATTCCTTCCCGCTACACGAAAAAAGTGGAAGACGATCGTCCGGTGACCGAAGGGCCAATACCTGCTGTCCGGACGGGGAGGGCACGGCGGGCGCCTTGTCACGGCGGGCACGGTGTGCACAGTGGGAGCTGTAGGGCGTCACGGGGAGGTGGATGTGGGAGGGAAGGCGCCATGGCGAGGTACGCACACTTTCATCTGAAGCTGTCCATCTTCTGGTGCTGCGCCGCCATCGCCACCGGGGCAGTGACCTTCGGCGTACGCGGGCTTCCGGAGAATGCCGAAAGGGTCTGGCCCGAATGCCTCATCCTCGTCGGATGGTATGCACTGATCGCCCTGGGCCAGTGCACTCGCTTCAGGTTGCTGGGAAGCGAGAAGGCGGATTTCGAGCGGGCACTGCCGCTGGCGGACCCTGATGCGGTACTGCCCGCCCCGAAGAGCGTTGTCCGTCCCGCCCACGCAGCAGGCCTCGCCCTCCTCACCGCGGGGCTCGTGGCCATGAGCCTGGCGTGGACCTCCTGGACGTGCCTCATCACACTCATGCTCCTGCCGGATCCGATCGTCAGAGCGGTGCACACGACGTACTGGGAGCGGCGCCACGGCGTCTATCTCTGGCAGGGCCAAGTCAAGGAGCAGCCTCTCGGCACCGGTCAGTTCTTCTACTCGACCCCGCGGACACCGACGACCACGTGAGTCCGGGCCGCCGTAAAACCCCGGGCGAGCGCGGCGTGCCGGGTGGCAGACTCCCCGCATGATCGAACCGAAGCAGAAGTCCGACCTCCACCGCTACCTGCAATCCGCGCGCAACGCGCTCCTCTGGAAGCTCGACGGGCTCTCCGAGTACGACGTGCGCCGCCCGATGACGCCGACCGGCACAAATCTGCTGGGTCTGGTGAAGCACGCCGCCGGTGTCGAAGCGGGGTACTTCGGCGAGACCTTCGGGCGCCCCTTCGGCGAAGCGCTGCCGTGGATCGCCGAGGACGCCGAGCCCAACGCGGACCTGTGGGCGACCGCGGACGAGTCGCGCGAGCACATCGTGGACCTGTACCAGCGGGTGTGGCGGCACGCGGACGCCACGATCGCCGCGCTGGCCCTGGACGCGACGGGCCGTGTGCCCTGGTGGTCCGAGGGTCGCCAGGAAGTGACGCTGCATCAGATCCTGGTGCACGTGGCAACGGAGACCCACCGGCACGCCGGGCACGCCGACATCGTGCGTGAACTCCTCGACGGCGCTGTCGGAATGAGCGAGGGCAACGACAACCTGCCCGCGGGCGACCGGTCGTGGTGGGAGAGCCACCGGGCCCGGCTGGAGCAGGCCGCACGGGAGGCGGGCCGCCGCACGGACGCCCCGCCCTCCTGAGAAGGGCGTGGCCCCTTGTGGCCACTGTCCGGTATCGGAAACACCAACTCTTGGTCATCGGAGGATCATCCGGCTAGAACTAGTGTGCGCCCGCGCGGCGTTCACTCCGCCGGTACGGCCGGCCATCCCCCGAAGAAGGAGCTTTGGTGGCACCTGCACCTCCGCCTGCCCGCCTCCCGGTGAAGCGGCGATCCGTCGCCACGGCCGTCGCGGTCGTCGGCCTGCTCTTCCCCCTGGCCGTCGCCCAGTCGCCCGCCGTCGCGGCCCCGCCCCCGGCACCACCGGCCACCGGCACCACGCCCACCGCAGGTCAACCGCCCGTCGCGGGGCGGTACATCGTCACCCTGCGCGAGCCCGCCGCGGCGACGTACACCGGAGGCGTGGCGGGCAAGGAGCGCACCGCGCCGCGGGCGGGAGAAGGCCTGAAGGCCGACTCCGCACCGGTCCGTGCCTACCGCGACCATCTGCGGCAGGGCCAGCGGGACGCTGCCGCCTCGGTCGGCGCCCACGTCATCTCCTCGTACTCCGCCGCGCTCAACGGCTTCACGGCCGAACTGGAGCCGGAGCAGGCCGAGCGGCTGCGCACCGACCCGACGGTGGTGTCGGTGGTCAAGGACGAGCTGCGCAAGCCACTGGCCGCCACGACCTCGACGGACTACCTCGGCCTGAGCGGCGACCACGGTGTGTGGGCCGCCAACGGCGGTGTCGGGAAGGCCGGCCAGGGCATCGTGGTCGGCGTCGTCGACACGGGCATCGCCCCCGAGAACCCGTCGTTCGCCGGCGCCCCGCTCGACCGGGAGCCGGGCTCCGAGCCCTATCTCGACGGCACCACCGTTAAATACCGCAAGTCCGACGGCGGCACGTTCAGCGGCACGTGCACGCCGGGCGTGCAGTTCACCGCCGCGGACTGCTCCACCAAGCTCGTGTCCGCGCGCTACTTCGTCGACAACTTCGGCGCCGGCAACATAGGCGGCACCGCGATCGGCGAGTACCTCTCGCCGCGCGACGGCGAGGCGCACGGTTCGCACACGGCCAGTACGGCCGCCGGCGCCAACGGCGTCGAGGCGGACCTCGGCGGCGTCGCGCTCGGCAGGATCTCCGGTGTCTCCCCCGCCGCCAAGATCGCGGCCTACAAGGCCTGCTGGAGCGGTCCCGACGCCGCGAGCCCCGAGGACGACGGGTGCGCCACCGGCGACCTGCTCGCCGCGATCGACGCGGCCGTGGCCGACAACGTCGACGTGATCAACTACTCGATCGGCTCGGCGGGCGGTGCCCAGAGCACCGACTCGGTCGTCGACGAGGCGTTCCGCAACGCCGCGGCGAGCGGCATCTTCGTCGCCACGGCGGGCGGCAACGCGGGCCCCGACGCCAGTACCGTCGACAATGCGTCGCCGTGGATCACCACCGCCGCGGCGAGCACCATCCCGACCCATGAGGCCACGGCCGAGCTGGGCGACGGCGTGAACCTGCTCGGTGCCTCGGTCTCGGTGCCCGCGGGCGGCCGCGGCGTCAGCGGTCCGCTGGTGGCGGCGTCCGCCGCCGGGGCCGACGGGGCCGGCCAGCCGCAGCTCTGCGGCCCGCAGACCCTGGACCCGGCCAAGGTGACCGGCAGGATCGTGCTGTGCGAGCGGGGGACGGTCGACCGGCTGGCCAAGTCGGCCGAGGTCAAGCGCGCGGGCGGCACCGGGATGATCCTGGTGAACCCGACGCCCGACTCGGTGGACCTCGACGCGCACTCCGTGCCGACCCTCCACATCGACGCGGACGGCTACGACACCCTCGTCGCGTACGCCGCCGGCGCGAACCCGACGGTCACGCTGGTCGACGGCAACCCGCACCACCTCGCGTCGGCCGCCGCCCCGCAGATCGCCGGGTTCTCCTCGCGCGGACCGCTGACCGCCGACGGCGGCGACCTCATCAAGCCCGACCTCGCGGCCCCCGGCGTGGGCATCCTGGCCGACGGCGCGAACCCCGCGGGCGGACGTCCCGGGTTCACCTTCATGTCGGGCACCTCGATGGCGTCACCGCACGTGGCCGGTCTCGCCGCGCTGTACCTGGGAGTCCATCCGCAGGCGACTCCCGCCGAGATCAAGTCCGCGCTGATGACGACCACGTCCCCGACCGTCGGCGGCGACGGGAAGCCGTCCGCCGACGTGTTCGCGCAGGGCAACGGACAGGTCGACCCGACCCGGTACCTGAACCCCGGGCTGCTCTACCTCAACGGCCCGGCCGACTGGGCACAGTACGTCGCGGCCCTCGGCGGCGACGCCTCCGCACCCGCCCCGTCCGACCTCAACCTGGCTTCGATCGGCGTCGGTTCGCTCGCCGGACGGCAGACCGTGACGCGTACGGTGACCTCGACCGCGGCCGGGACCTTCACCGCGGACGCGGTGCGGATCCCCGGCGTGGAGACGAAGGTCGAGCCGTCGGTCCTGAGCTTCACGGCGCCGGGACAGTCCAAGAGCTTCCGGGTGACCTTCACCCGGACCACGGCCCCGCTGGACGAGTACGCGACCGGCTACCTGACCTGGCGGAACGGCGCCCAGAGCGTGCGCAGCGCCCTCGCGGTGCGCCCGGTGGCCCTGGTCGCGCCGGCGGCACTCGCGGCCACGGGCAGTACGGGACACGCCACCGCGACCCTGCGCGGCGGCGACGTCCGCGACGTGCCGGTGACGGTGACCGGCCTGGCCCGGGGCCTGCGGGTCCAGGGCTCCGGGACCGTCGGCAGCCCGGCGCAGAACCACATCGTGCAGATCCCGGCCGGGACGACGCACGCGCGGTTCGACCTCGACGCCGCCGACAACACCGCCGACCTCGACTTGTCGGTCTACCGAGTGAACGCCTACGGCGACAAGTCGCTGTTCGCCCGCGCCGCCACCGACTCCGCCGACGAGCGGATCGACCTGGACGACGTCCCCGCCGGCCTCTACCAGGTCGAGGTCGACTTCTTCGCCGGGACCGGACCCCTGGCGTTCACCGTGACCAGCTTCGCCCTGAACGACAAGGGCGCAGAGGGCACGTTCACGGCCCGGCCCGCCACGGCGCACCTGACGATCGGCGGCACGACCCCCGTCACCCTGGCCTGGAACGGCCTGCACAGCGGTGGGGTCTACCTCGGCCGCGTCGGGTACGGCGACACCGGCCGCAGCACCTACGTGACGGTCACAAGCGATCCGCGCACCGGCCCGCCGACCGGCACCCCCGGCGCCCGGCCGACGGTCACCGTCACACCCGACTACGCGGTGCCCGGCCGGCCCGTGATCGTCGTCGCGACCGGTCTGACCCCGGCCGTGGACTTCCAGATCCGCCTCAAGGGCTCGGCGAAGGTGCTCGCGAGCGGACGCACCAGCGACGAGGGCGGCGCGGCCCGCTCGGTGACCCTGCCGACCGGACTCGCCGCCGGAAAGCAGACCATGGAGGTCCGCTACGCCGGCCGGACCGCCGCCGACTCCTTCACCGTCAGCCCGCTGGTCCTGCGCGACCTCGACCACGTCGACCAACAGGCCTTCGACGGCAACCCCTTGGTCGCGCTGACGGGCGGGGTCCAGGGCAAGGGCAAGGTCAACGTCACCATCCGGAGCGTCTGGCACACCTACCTGAACCGGACCGTCCCGGTCGACTCCACCGGCTGGCCCTGGCTCAGCTGGAAGTCGGACCTGGTCGAGACCCGGGCGGAGAAGCTCACGGCGACCCTCACCGTGGTCCAGGCCGACGGCCGTGCCGGACAGCGCAAGTCGGTGACCTGGACACCGGTCGCGTCGACCCCGAGCTCGGCGTCGCTGGTCAAGGACCCGAAGGCGGCGCACGCCGCGAAGCTCAGCTACACCAACGGGACCGACCGACCCGCCTTCCCGACGCTGCGCTACAAGCTGACCGGCGGGGACGTGATCTTCACGACCCTGATGATCGACCCCGGCGTCACCTTCACCCGCTCCTACGACGTGACCGGTGTCGACCACCTCGACCTGGTGCTCGACGGGGCGGCCGTCGCGACCTACCGCAACGGGCAGCAGAGCGGGCTCAGCGGCCGGCCGGCCATGGCGGAGCCCTTCTACGCGACGTTCCACCGCGGTACCTCCCGGCGCGCGGGTGACCCCGTGTCGATGACGCTCACCAACCGGCCGGCGGCCTACAGTGCCGAGTTCATCCTCACGGCCGGTGAGGGCACCGAGGTGTACGCGGGGACGAGCTACTTCCACAACGAGAAGATCCCCACCCCCCGCAGCACGCAGGAGGGCGCACCGGTCTCCCGCACCCTCTCCGTGCCGTCCGGCCGGCCGCTGTGGGCGACGGCGGGCTTCGAGGTCCACGGCCCGATCGTCTCGTACGTCGCGGACCGGTACCTGCTGATGACGCCGATGACCGCGGACGACCTCCAACCGGTGCGCGCGTCGCACTCCGGCACGCCGTTCGTGGTCGACGTGTCGCCCCGGCAGGCGCCCGAAGGGACGACCGTGTCGGTGACGGCGGCCGGACTGGCCTCGCACGAGGCCTGGACCGTGCGCATCGGCGGCCGGGTCGCCGCGACCGGCCGGGCCGGGGCGACGGGCTTCGTCCACGCCTTCGTGCGCGTGCCGGCCGCCCACGGACGGACCACGTCGGTCCGGGTGACGGGCAGCCGGCCCGACCGGTCCGGCGAAACCGTCCTGGACACACGCGGGTAGCCGGTTCGCCGACCGCCCCGGGACCGCCGGCCGACCTCGCGTCGGCCGGCGGTTTCGTGTCGTGCGGGGTCCCCCGGTCGATCCGCACCGCCCCCGGACCCGGAACGCAGTGTCCCGTCAGGACCGGCATGGCCCGTTCGGGTGATTCGTCACGGCGCGGGCAGCCGCCCCTGCCGTCGGTGTTTGCTGACATCCCGCCGTTCGACACCGGCTTGTAACGCGGCGTTACCCGCCCGTGCCACGCGCGGGGAACGATGGGGGTGACGAGGCCGTCGCGTGACGTTTTTCCACCGAATGCGGCAAGGCCGTCATACTCGCCGGAATCGGGGGTAGACGCGCGCCGGACGGCCGGACACCGGCCCACGAACGACCGCCGCGGAGGTTCCTGATGTTCCCCCAGCCTCAAACGGGACGGCCCGCTGTGGCCATGACGTTCCACCAGATGCTGGAAAGGGTGCGGTACGACGGCGCCCACCCCACGCTGGTGCGGGCCGAGGAAGCGGTGCGCAGCGTGCTCGCCGGGCTCGGCCGGCAGGTGACCGGTGACGAACGCGTCGACCTGGCCGCCTGCCTGCCCGTCGAGGCCGCGCTCGTCCTCACCGCCGAGATCCCCGCCACGGTGCCGCTCACCGGGGACGCCTTCGTCCGCGAGCTGGCGGCCCGCACCGGCGGCACGCCCGCCACGGCGCGCTGGAACGCCTGCACTGTCCTCGCCGTTGTCGCCCGGCTGGCCGGGACCGCCCTGGTCACCCGCATCCTCGAACAGCTTCCCGAGGGCTACACCCTGCTCTTCGGCCGGACAGAACTGGCGCCCGCGGCCTGACCGCGGCCCCGCCGCGCCGCGCTCCGCCGGAACACGCCCTAGATTGGGTGCGTGATCGCGCAAGCCGGCGGGGCACGCCGCGGGCGGGCCTCGTACATCGCCGCCGCGGGGGTGTTCGCGGTCGGCATGGCGGGCACCACGCTGCCCACACCGCTGTACGGGCTCTACCGGGAGCGGATCGGGTTCTCCGAACTGATCGTCACGGTGGTCTTCGCGGTGTACGCGATCGGCGTGATCGCCGCGCTGCTGATCGCCGGCGACTTCTCGGACGTCCTGGGACGGCGGCCGGTGCTGGTGGCCGCACTCGTGCTGTCGCTGCTGAGCGCGGTGTGTTTCCTCTTCCAGAACGGGCTGCCGCTGCTGTTCACGGGCCGCCTGCTCTCCGGGTTCTCCGCCGGGCTGTTCAGTGGCGCCGCCACGGCCGCTGTCCTCGAACTGGCGCCTCCCGGGCGGGAGGCACGGGCGGCGTTCGCGGCCACCGCCGCCAACATGGGCGGACTGGGGTGCGGACCGCTGCTGTCGGGAATCCTGGCGCAGTACGCGCCGTGGCCGCTGCGGCTCCCCTTCCTCGTGCACATCGTCCTGCTCCTGGCGGCCCTCGCCGTCACGTTCGCGCTGCCCGAGACGGTGGCACGCCGCACGCCCCGCCCCCCGCTGCGCCCGCAGGGCATGGTCGTGCCGCCGCAGACCCGGGCGGCGTTCGTCCCTGCCGGGCTGGCGGCCTTCGCCGGCTTCTCCCTGCTCGGGCTCTTCACCGCGGTGGCACCGAGCTTCCTCGAGGAGACACTCGGCGAGGACAACCTGGCCGTCATCGCCGCGGTCGTCTTCTCCGTGTTCGGCTCCTCCACGGTCGGCCAGTTGCTGACGGGGCGCCTGGGCGCGCGCCGCGCGCTGCCCGCCGGGTGCCTGCTGATGACGGCGGGGATGGCCGTGGTGGCGACATCGCTTCTGGTGGAGTCCCTGGCCGTACTGGTGGTGGGCGCCATGATCGGCGGACTCGGCCAGGGCATGTCCTTCCGCGCGGGTCTCACCGGGGTGAGCGCGGCGGCGCCGGAGGAGCACCGGGGCGCGACGATCTCGGCCTTCTTCGTCGTGGCCTATGTCGGCATCTCCGTACCGGTGGTCGGAGTCGGCGCCCTCGCGCTCGCGCTCGACCTGCGGGACGCGGGAATGCTGTTCGCGGCCTACGTGGTCCTGATGTCGGCCGCCGTGGGCGTGTATCTCCTCCGCAGGCCGCCCTCCTCTTGCGCGGGACTCCCCCGGCGGGGTCCTCGGACCTAGGACCTGCGCCGGTTACACCGCGCGGGCGCACGCCCTAACGTCCCGTACGTGGACGGAACAGGGATACTCGACGAGGCACTCGAACGGCTGCACCGGACCGGGCCGGAGCGCCTGGGCCGGCTCAGCAACCACGCGCCGATGGCGGTCGAGGCACTGGCCGCGCACGGGCTCGCGGGCGGTGTGCACCGCTGGCTCGACCGGTACGCCCCGAAACTGGAGGAGTTCCCCTCGGGCACCGCGCCCGTGACGGCCGCCGACTGGCGGGAGGCGCTGGGCGACCCGCGCCGGCTGGCCGACTGGATCGCCTTCTTCGGGCGGGAGGTCGCCGAACGCCCTTGGCGGGACGTGCTCGGCCAGTGGTGGCCGCGCCTGCTGCCGGGCATGTACGGCGGGTCGACGCATCCGGTGATCCGGGTCGGTCACGCGGTGCGGACGCTGCTCGCCGGGGAGGAGAGCGGGCCGCGGCTCGGCGAACTCGCCCAGGGCCTGGGCTACTGGGCCGCACGCCACCGGCCCGTCACGGGGCTCGGCGTGCTGCCGGCGCGGGTGGACACCGCCGGCGCGGCCCTCGACGCCGTGCCGCCCCTGGCGGAGCGCACCGGGGGCTTCGCCGACCGGCTGGCCCGCGTGACGGCCGTCCCCGCGTGGGCCGACGGCGCCGGCGACCCGCGCAGCGTGCGGCAGCGGCTCGCCGAACTCGTCCGGGCGGCGACCCACCGCTACGCCACCCACGGGCACGGCGAGGAGACGATGCTCGTCCACGCGGCCACCGCGCCCAACGCCGTGCTGCGCACGCTGCCCGCGCTGCCCGAGGCCCTGTGGCTGCCCAGCCTGCGGGCCGCCTGGGTGGCCTCGGCGGCGGTGACCGCGATGTACGCGCCCGCCGCGCCCGTCGCCTGGTCCCCGCCCGGCCGGATCGCCCCGGGGGAGGTCCTGGCGCTGGCCCTGGCCCACGGGGACGAACACGTCATCAAGTTCGCCGACACGGCCCTCGACGTCGGCGACGAGCGGGCCCTGGCCGCCGCGCTGCGCTGCGTCGAACTGAGTGAACCGCTGCCGTAGCCGTCCTGTGCCGCCGCTCGGGGGCAAATCCCCGCACCCCGTTCCGTCCCGGCAGGTCAGCGGGGTACGGTGGCACAACGGTCAAGATCGGCACACGTGGAGGAACCGGCATGGACGCGACCAGCGGAGCGGGACCTGGCCGCCCGCCCGGCGACAGAGTGCGCCCGGACGGCCTGACCACCCGCCAGGCCCGCATCGTCGAGGCCGTGCTGCAGTCGGTGGCCCAGCGCGGCTACCCGCCGTCGATGCGGGAGATCGGCCAGGCCGTGGGGCTCGCCAGCACCTCGTCCGTCGCCCACCAGGTGGGCGCGCTGCAGCGCAAGGGCGTTCTGGAGCAGGACCCCCACCGTCCGCGGGCGTACCGGGTGCGGTCCACGTCGCCGGAGGGACGCGCCGCGGCGGAGACCGCGGAGCTGCCCGAGCCCGCCTACGTGCCGGTGGTCGGGCGGATCGCGGCGGGCGCGCCGATCCTGGCGGAGGAGGTCGTCGAGGACGTCTTCGCCCTGCCGCGGGAAGTGGTGGGCGAGGGCGAGCTGTTCGCGCTGGAGGTGGCCGGCGACTCCATGATCGGCGCCGCGATCTGCGACGGTGACTGGGTGACGGTGCGGCGGCAGCCGACGGCGGAGAACGGCGACATCGTCGCCGCCATGCTCGACGGCGAGGCCACCGTCAAGCGCCTCAAGCAGGAGGACGGCCACGTGTGGCTGCTCCCGGAGAATCCGGCGTACGCGCCGATCCCGGGCGAGAACGCGACGGTTCTCGGCAAGGTCGTCGCGGTGCTCCGCACCCTCTGAGACGCGCGGCCGGTCAGTGCTCGTGCGCGCGCTGCCAGGCGTCGCGCGAGACGGGGACGGGCCGCGGCACGAGGGCGCCGTCGACCGAGAGGTCGACCTGCTCGTTGTAGAAGGCGACCATGCCGGCGATCGACGCCACCTGCGGGGTGGGGAAGTCGTAGGACCAGGCGATGTCGGCATGCGTGGCGGTCCGCGAGGTGAACGACCAGTACCCGGTGGTCGTCCCCTTGTACGGGCAGGCCGTCACCGTGTCCGCGGGCTGGAGCACGGTCCAGTCGACGTAGGGCCGTTCCACGTAGTAGCGGGTCGGCAGGCCCGTCTCGAACAGGAGCACCGCGTGCGGCGCGTCCGCCAGGACCACGCCGTCCACCTCCACGCGGACGCGGCTGGAGGACCGCAGGGCGTCGACGCGGGTGTAGGGGCTGCGCGGGTGCACGAAGACCTGCTCGTCCTCCTCGTACCAGGCGTCGATCGCGTCCCACCGGAAGCGGGCCGTGCCGAGCAGCCGCTCGGGGGCGCCCTCCTCCCACACCCAGGCGGCGGCTTCGCGGACCTGTGACCCGGCGTGGAGCGCGTGCCGCCGCGCGGGTCCCGGGCTGAGCTTCCCGGTGCGGCCCTCGTCGGTGAGGGCGCCCTCGGCGACGTCCCGCAGCGGAATGCTGTACTGCGGATAGCCGGGCCACTCCCACACGTACAGCGCGTTCCTGGTGTCGAGCACCGTGCGGCCGTCGACCGTGCCCCGGATGCGCCGCGGGACCGGCTCCACGTGTCCGACCGGGACGATGAGTCCCGGGTGGTTCACTCGCGCCTCCGACATGGACGTCCTCCTCGGCGAGTCTTCAGTGTTCCGTCGTTGTCTCGTTCCCTCTCCTCCAGCATGGTCCGCCGGAAGTGCCCCTGCCCGGCGGCCGCGCCGTACAGGGCGCGTCAGCGGTCCACGGGCGGCAGGGGCCGCGCGGCCCATGTGCCACCGGGGCCCGGCATGCCGGCCTCGGCGGCGGCGCGGTCCTGCCGGTCCGGGGACGAGCCGAGCCATTCGCAGAACAACACCGTGGCGTCGTCGCGCAGTTCGCCGTCGTGGCGCTCCACGACCGCGTGCATGAAGCGGCACAGTGTCTCGGGAACGGACAGGCGGTCGGCGTGGCTCCGGATGAGGAAGTCCACGAGTCCGGCCGGCCCGAGCTCGTCCCCCGTGACCGAGCGGGTCTCCGTGATGCCGTCGGTGTACAGCACGATCCGGTCGCCCGGCTCCAGTTGGGCCCGGCACACCTCGGGCGCCACGCCCAGACCCGTGCCCATGGGATCACCGGGAGCGCACGCGAGCTCCCGGACCCAGCGGCGCCCCCTGATGAGCACCGGCGGGTGGTGGCCGCGGTTGACCCACTCCAGGACCCCGGTGCGGGTGTCCAGTCGCGCCACGACACCGGTGGCGTAGCGCGCGCCGCCGAACTGCTCCACGAGCGCCTTCTCGATCTCCTCGGCCGTCCCGGCCGGATCCGCCTGCCGGCGACGGGCGTTGCGGCCGGCGGCCATCGCGAGTCCCGCCGTCACGCCCGCCGCGGTGTCGTGCCCCATCGCGTCGAAGATCGACAGATGGACGAGGCGGCCGTCGAGGGCGTAGTCGAAGGCATCCCCGCCCACCCGGTAGGCCGGCTCCAGCGCGGCCGCGATGACGACCCGGCCGTCGGCGTACGAGCGCGGGGGCAGCAGGCGCCACTGCATCTCGGCCGCCACGTTCATCGTGTCCGTGCGCACCCTTCGGGCGTGCGCGTCGCTGGAGTCGCGTTTGGCGACGACGATGAGCCCGACCGCGTCGGCGAGCATCTGCAGGTCCTCGCGGGCCCGCGCGTCGTCGGTGTACGTGGTGGCGCGCAGCACGCCCAGCCGCTCCGTGCCGCCGAGCAGCGGCACCCACCACCGGAATCCGCCGGGGCACGGGGACGCGGCGGGCAGGAGCCGGCCGTACTGGTAGGCGCGGCCGGCGACGGTGCCCGCGATCCGCAGTTCGGCGCTGTGGGTGCGGACCCCGGCGCAGGTCCAGTCGGTGTCGCCGAGGTTGCGGAGCACATGGCGCTGGAGATCGGCGAGAAAGACCGCCACATGGGCCAGACCCGCGGTGGCCGCGTACTCGGCCGTCCTGGCGGGCAGTTGCTCAAGGGGCATCAGGTGGCTGTCGGCCAGCAGACCCGCCACCATCCGGCGGGCGCACTGGTCCCTGTTCTGGAGCCGGACCCTGTCCTGGACTGTCACCCCTGCTCCTCACCGGCCGCCCCCGCCGCTCGGTGCCGCGGCCGTTCTGCCCGCTTTTCTCATGCTACGCGCGGCCGCGCGATCACCACCGCGTGCCAACCGGGGACGCGGGCACACACGAGGACGATGAGTGAGCTTTCGTCCCCGTTGCAGCGCATATACGGTGACGTGGGAGGTCTGCGATGACGGAATACGACCACATCGTCGTCGGTGGGGGAACCGCCGGATGCGTCCTGGCGGCCCGTTTGTCCGAGGACCCCCATGCCCAGGTGCTGCTCCTGGAGGCGGGTCCGGCCCGCGGTTCCGACGCCGTCGCCGAGCCCTCGCGGTGGATGAGCCTGATCGGCGGCGACATGGACTGGGGACGCTCCACCACCCTCGCGGACCACGACGGCCGGCGGACCGTGGTCCCCTACCCCCTCGGGAGGACGCTCGGCGGGTCGAGCAGCATCAACGGGATGATCCATCTGCGCGGGCACCCGGCGGGCTACGACGCATGGGAGGCGGCGGGCGCCACCGGCTGGAACTACCGGAGCCTGCTGCCGTACCTGCGGCGCAGCGAACGCACCGAGGGCCGCGACCCCGAGTACCGCGGCACCCGCGGCCCCATGCGCGTGGCCCCGGCACCCGTAGCGCACCCGGTCTCCGCCGCCTGCCTCGGCGCACTGCAGGCCGCGGGCCACCGCCTCACGACCGACATCAACGGTCGGCATCCCCTGGGCGGCGGATGGCTGGACCTCAATGTCGTCGACGGCGCACGGCAGAGCGCCGCCGACGGCTATCTGCGGCCGGTGCTGGACCGGGCGAACCTGACCGTGCACGCCGACACCCTCGTCCGGCGCCTCCTGCTCGACCACGGACGCTGCACGGGTGTCGCGTACGAACGCGAGGGCCGCACCGAGCGGGCGACGGCCGGTGAGGTGGTGCTCGCCGCGGGGGCCGTCGGCTCCCCCCACCTGCTCATGCTGTCCGGCATCGGACCGGCCGACGACCTGCGGCGCGCGGGTGTCGACGTCGCGGTGGACTCCCCCGGCGTCGGCGCCGACCTGCACGACCACCCCGTCTGCGTCGTCAACTTCCGTGCGGCACGGCCCTTGCCCGCCCCCACCGGCCCCGCGTTCGACGCGGCCGCCACGCTGTGCAGCGACCGCTCGGGGACCGTGCCCGATCTGCAGATCCTCTTCTTCACCCTGTCGTACGCGCCGCCCCCGCTGACCGCCGTGGACGGCGGTTTCAGCTTCGTCGTGGGCCTCATGGCGCCCCACAGCCGCGGATCGGTACGGCTCTCGGGTCCCGGCCCCCACGACGCCCCCGTCGTCGACCTCGGTTTCCTGACCGAGCGGTCGGACGTCGACCGGCTGGCCGAGGGCATCGAGCTCGCGCGGGAGGTCGGGCGGCAGCACACCCTGGACGCCTGGCGCGGGGAGGAGGTCCTGCCCGGCGGCGACGTGCGCGACGAGGCCGGGCGGCGGGCGTACGTGCGGCACGGCGTCGGCAGCTACTACCACCCCGTGGGCACCTGCCGCATGGGCTCCGACGACGGCGCCGTGGTCGACCCGCGGTTGCGGGTCCGCGGCGTCGACGGCCTGCGCGTCGCCGATGCCTCCGTCATGCCGTCCATCGTGTCGGCCAACACTAATGCGACCGTGCTGGCCGTCGCGGAGCGGGCGGCGAACCTGATCAGGAACCCGCGGCAACAGGACGACGAGGGAGAGGCCGCCGGGGCGTGAGCGCCGCCGCGCCGGCGGATCCGGTGATGCGCGCGGGCGGGGCGTTCAGACCGCCGCGGCCGGGTGCTTCAGCCGCTCGGCGACCGTCTTCAGCAGTTCGTCGGACAACTGCGGGTCGGCGACCGCCCGCGCCATCAGGATCGCGCCGACCATGGCGCTCAGGGTGAGCATGGCGTCGGCCCGCGTCTCCTCGGGGTCGTCGCCCTGTGCGGCCTCGCCGATGAGCTCCAGGTAGCCGAGCACCTGCTTCTCGTACGCCTCTTTCATCTCGACGACACCGCGGCCGGCCGCCGCGCCGAGCGTCACCAGGGCGCAGCCCGTTCCGGGGGCGTCGCGGTGGCGCGTGCTGAGGTAGGCGTCGATCAGGCCCGTGCGCGGCTCCTCGGGGTCGCGGCGGGCGGCATCGGCCATCTTGGCCTCGCCGTCCTCGAGGGCCAGGGTCGCGGCCTGGACCATCAGTTCGTCGCGGGACGCGAAGTGCTTGTAGAACCCGCCGTGGGTGAGGCCCGCCTCTTTCATCAGGTCGGCGACGCCCGGGGCGGTCATGCCTTCCTCGCGGATACGGCGGGCGGCGATGCGCAGGACCCGCTCGCGGGATTCCGCCTTGGCTGCCTGGGAGTGACCCATCCGAAGACCTCCCCGATGTCGGCCGGATCGCACCGGCCAAGTGTGGATGATGGGCATCATACATCTTGGATCCCACCCTCAGGCAGGCGTGGCGCCGGCGCCAGACAGGCGCTCCCAGACGAGGACGCCGTCGCGCAGCGCGCCCCAGATGAGAGCGGGCTCGCGCAGCGCCAGGCGGAGCCTCGGCCCCTCCCAGCCGACCGCCCTCACCTGGGGGACGCCCACCCAGTTGGGAAACAGGCTCAGCTCCACGTGGTGGACCACGAGATCGTCCTCGGGCACCTCGTAGGTCCCCCCGTAGGCCAGGTAGCCGACGGCCGCGGCCGCCAGTTCCTCGGGCAGGCCCTTCTCCAGGCGCCCCTCGCGGAAAGCGGGACGGCCCGGGCGCATGATCTGGGCCGACATGTGGCCGTCCGAGGTGTAGACGATCAGCCCCTCGGGTCGCGGCCCGAAGGGCTCGACGACGTCACCGCCCTCGACCGCGGTGGCCCGGTACGACACCAGGCGCCACGCACCGGGCAGCGCCTTGCGCAGCTCTTCGGGATTCATGTCCTGCCTCCTCGGTCTCGTGATCCGCTTCGCGCGCCGGGCGCCCCGGATGCATTCTGGATGATGGCAATCATACAGATTCCCTCCGCACGCACCCCGCGCCTTGACGATCTGGATGACGCGAGTAATCCTGAATGTGACAGGATGATATGCATCCTCCACATTTTTGGAGTCACACCGATGACCGTCCCGTACGAACCCACCCGCACCGCCGTCCTCCTGGTCGACCCCTACAACGACTTCCTCTCCGACGGCGGCAAAGTCTGGCCCCTCCTCGAACCCGTGGCCGCCGACGTCGGGCTGCTGGACAACCTGCGCGCCGTCGTCGCCGCCGGCCGCCGCGCGGACCTGCCGGTCTTCTTCGTCCCGCACCGCCGCTGGCAGGAGGGCGACTACGAGGGCTGGGAACACCCCAACCCGACCCAGCGCATCGTCCAGGAGCGCCACACCTTCGCCCTGGGGACCTGGGGCGGGGAGTTCCATCCGGACTTCCGGCCCGGCGACGGCGACGTGGTCGTCCAGGAGCACTGGGCGCAGAGCGGTTTCGCCAACACCGATCTGGACTTCCGGCTCCGGCAGCGCGGCATCACGCACGTCATCGTGATCGGCCTGCTCGCCAACACCTGCATCGAGTCCACGGGCCGCTACGCCATGGAACTCGGCTACCACGTCACCCTCGTCCGCGACGCCACGGCGGCCTTCCTGCCGGAGATGATGCACGCCGCCCACGAGCTGAACGGACCCACGTACGCCCACGCCATCACCCGCACCCAGGACCTGGTCCTGGCCCTCCAGGACGGAGCCCACCGCCATGGCTGACCTCGCACTGACCGGAGACATGCTGATCGGCTCGGTGTCCGTACCGGCGGCCGGCGCCACGATGCGGGCGCTGAACCCCGCGACCGGCCACGAGATCGAGCCCCCCTTCGCGCTCGGCGGCGCGGCCGAGGTGGACCGTGCCGCGCGCCTCGCCGACGAGGCCTTCGACAGCTACCACCGCACCGGCCTGGACGAGCGCGCCGCCTTCCTGGAGCTGATCGCGGACCGGCTGGACGCCGTCAACGGCGCACTGGCCGAGCGCACGGCACTGGAGACCGGACTGCCCGCCGCGCAGCTCTCGGCGGAAGTGGCCAAGTCCGCCGGCCAGTTCCGGCAGTACGCGGAGGTGGTCCGGGAGGGCCGCTTCCGGCACGCCACGATCGACCCGGCGCAGCCCGGACGGCAGCCGCGGCCGCGCACGGACCACCGCATGCAGAAGATCGCGATCGGCCCGGTCGTCATCTTCGGCGCGAGCAACTTCCCCATCTCGTACTCCGTCGCCGGCGGTGACACCGCCTCCGCGCTGGCGGCGGGCGCCCCGGTGATCCTCAAGGCCCACAACGCTCACCCCGGCTCCTCCGAACTGCAGGCACGCGCCATCCGCGGCGCCGTCGCCGACAGCGGGCTGCACGAAGGCGTCTTCTCCATGGTCCGCGGCGCGGGCAACGGGATCGGCGAGGCACTGGTGGACCACCCGCTGATCAAGGCGGTCACCTTCACCGGCTCCGAGGCCGGCGGCATGGCACTGTACCGGCGGGCCCAGTCGCGCCCCGAACCGATCCCGGTCTTCGCCGAGATGACCAGCGTCAACCCGACGTTCGTCCTGCCCTCGGCGCTCGCCGCGCGCGGCGCGGAGATCGGCGACGGCTTCGCCGAGCGCATGCTCGTCAACGTCGGCCAGGCGTGCCTGAAGCCGGCCCTCCTGCTCGCGATCGACGGCCCCGGCTACACCGCCCTGCGCGACGCCGCCGCCGCCCGCGTGGGCGCCATGCACGCCCGCACCATGCTGACCCCGGGCATCCTCGACGCCTACAAGCGGGGCGTCCGGCGGCTGCGCGACGCCGGAGCCACGACCTTGGTGGAGGGCCCCGGGCCGCAGGGGCCGGGTGAGGGCCGTGCCCTGCTCCTGGAGGTCGACGGCGACCGCTTCCTCGCCGAACCCGCGCTGTCCGGCGAGGTCTTCGGGCCGACCGCGATCGTGGTCCGGCTGACGGGCATGGACCAGCTCCTGGAGGTGGCCCGGAGCCTGCGCGGCCAGCTCTCGGCGGCGATGCACATCGACGAGCCCGACCACACGGCCGCCGCGCGCCTGCTGCCGGTCCTGGAGCGGCGCACCGGCCGGATCGTCGTGAACGCCTTCGCCCACCCGCAGGAGGTGGCGCACGCCACCGTCCACGGCGGCCCGTTCCCGGCCACGACCGACAGCCGCTTCACCTCGGTCGGCATGACCGCGATCGACCGCTTCCTGCGGCCCGTCACCTACCAGGGCTTCCCCGACGCGCTGCTGCCCGAGGCGCTGTCCGCCGGCAACCCCCTGGGCCTGTGGCGGCTGACCGACGGGCAGCTGTCCCGCGACTGACCCCCGGTCCGTCCGGCGGGGCCCTCCTTCGGGGAGGGCCCCGCAGCCGTGTCCGGAGGGGTTGATCCTCCCGTGACGGGAGGTCGTAGCGTTGCGGACGTGATCGGGAACGACACCACCGGACCCCGGTGGACCATCGGCGAGCTGGCGAGGGCCAGCGGCGTCACCGTACGGACGCTGTACCACTACGACGAGATCGGCCTGGTGCGCGCGAGCGAGCGCACCGCCTCGGGGCACCGCCGCTACACCAGGCGCGACCTGCACCGCCTGTACCGCGTACGGGCGCTGCGCACCCTGGGGCTGTCCCTGGAGGAGATCGGTGACGTGGTGGACGGCGCGCCGGACGACCTCCCGGCGATGCGCGCGGTCCTGGATGCCCAGCTGGAGGAGCTCCGGCGTCAGGGCGAGCGGATCGGGCGGATCACCCAGCAGGTCCGCGGACTCCTGCGGCAGTTCGACGGGGAAGCGACGCCCGATCCGGACCAGTTCATGACGACCTTGGAGATGATCTCTGTGCTGGACGGCTACTTCACCCAGGAGCAGCAGGACCAACTGGCCCGGCGCCGGGCCGAGCTCGGACCGGCGGCCGTCGAGACGGCGCGGACGCGGTGGGCCGGCCTCGTCGGGGAACTCCTCGCGCACGTCGACGCCGGCACCGCGGTGGACGACGCCGGGGTGCGGGAACTCGTCCGGGAGTGGGACGCGCTCGGGTCCGCCTTCCACAGCGGCGACCGGCAGACCGAGGAGGCCGCCAGGCGGATGTGGCAGGACCACGGCGACGACCTCAGCCGGGGCCTGCCCTGGCCCGCGGAGCGGATGGCCGCCCTGGTCGGCTACCTGGAGCAGGTCCGGCAGGCTCGCTGACATCCCGCCGCCATTGCGGCCGTCGCCGGTGTCCGCGGCGGCGATTCGCCGCCGCGGGCGCCACACTGGCCCGGTGAACGATGAGTTGAGGGCCGTGCACGACCGGCTGGCACGGATCGAGGAACTGCTCACCACCTCCCCGGAGGGGGCCGCCGCGGAGCCTGCCTGGCGCCGCCGCACACGGGTGGAGGGGCGGGGAGCGGTGTCGGCGGCGGTACTGGTCGCCATCGTCCTGCAGTTGGTGCTGCCGGACCGCCTGGCCATTCATCCGCGCTGGCTCCTGCCGGGGCTGGAGCTGCTCCTGCTGGTCGCGCTGCTGCCGGCCACCCCCTCCCGCGCCCGCCGGATGGGCCCGCTGCTGCGCGCCGGGGGGCTGGCGCTGGCCGCGGCGGTCAGCGTCGCCAACGGCTGGTCGGCGGTCCGGCTCATCCAGCACCTGGTGCGCGGGACCGAGCAGAGCGACGCGCAGGCCCTGCTGCTGGGCGCGGCGTCCATCTGGGTCACCAACATCATCGTCTTCGCCCTGTGGTACTGGGAATGGGACCGCGGCGGACCGGTCGCCCGCGCCGCGGGGACGCGGGACACCCCGGACTTCCTCTTCCCGCAGATGCAGAGCCCGGACGCGGTGCACCACGAGTGGGAACCGGCGTTCGCCGACTACCTGTACGTGTCGTTCACCGACGCGACCGCCTTCAGCCCCACCGACACGATGCCGATGTCCCGTTGGGCCAAACTGCTGATGACCTTCCAGGCCCTGGTCTCGCTGCTGACGCTGGCCCTGGTGGTCGCCCGGTCGGTGAACATCCTCAAGGCTTGACATCCTCCCCGCCCTAAGGGACGGGGATTCCTGGCTCACGTGGGCTGGGGACCAGCGGTCCGTCAGCTCTTACACGATCGGCACCAGCCGGGTTGAGACCAGCCCGGACCAGCATCACGCGGGCGGAGTTCTTGTCCCTGGGCGAGACGGCTCCGCACGGCGTGCAGGTGTAGGTACGTTCCGAAAGAGGAAGTGCGTGCTTGGTTCTCGCTCCGCACTGCGCGCAGCCCATGGTGGTGTGCGCGGGATGCACCAGGCGAACGTCCCGCCCGTGCTTGCGGCCCATCTCGATCAGAGCCGTCTTCGTGGCCCCGATCGCCGCGTCCGCCGCTCTACGGGCCATCGTCGACTTCGCCAGGAACTTCGGTCGGAAGTCCTCCACCGCAATCACGTCATGGTCACGGACGACCTGCTTGGCCCACTTGCGGCCCGTGTCCTGCCGTTGGCGCGCGATCTTCTTGGACACCTTCGCGGCGGCCCGGCGAGCCCTGCGGTAACCGCCGCTGTCGGGCTTGCCCTTCGGGGTGCGGCGGCGGGCCATCATCTTCTGATAGCGGGCGAGCTTCGCCGCGGCACTTTTCCCGTGCTGGGGGTGGGGCAGGTCGTGGAGATCGCTGGTCGTGGTCGCGGTTTCGCGGACCCCCCAGTCGATACCGATCACCGCTCCCGTGGCGGGCAGCGGCTGCACGTGGACGGCGACGACGAACGAGGCGTACCAGTGGCCGAGGCTGTCCCGGTGGACGCGGACCGACGTCGGGGCGGCGGGCAGGTCGCGGGACCACACCACCGTCAACACGATCCCGCCCGCCAGATGCAGGCGCCCGTCCTTGATCCGAAAACCCCGGGTGCTGTAGTTCAGCGTCGGGTCGGCCTGGCGCTTGCGCTTGGTCCGGGGCATCCCGGCCCGCTGCCGCATCGGCAGCCGCGCCGTGATGTCCTTCAACGCCTTGGCCCGGGACTTGCCGAAGTCCCGGATCGTCTGCTGCTGCGCAACGGAACTGCCGTCCCGCAGCCACGCCATCGACCCTCTCGCCTCGGTCAGCATCCTGTCGAGCTGCGCCGGGCCGCACGTGATCTTCTGCTCGGAGGTCCGGTTCAGGGCGTGGACCTTGCGGGACACGGCCACGCACTCGTTCCACACCCACCGGCACCGCGCCCACTCCGCCTCCAGACCGGCACGCGCCGTGGACGACACGCGCAGCCGGAAGGTGTACCGGGCATGCCCGGACCCCTCCTCGACCGTCACTGTCGCCGTCATGCCACGGAACGTAACAGTCCCCACTGACAACGAAAGAGAGCGCAGGTCACGACAGATGCGCAGACAACTCCGCCGCTTCGCGGCTCCGGCCCACGGGCCCATTCCTCCCCGGCCTGAAAGCCGGGACCTCCTGGGAGAAATCAGGTGAATCGCAGGCGTACGGCCTCGCACCACGATCGCGGTCCGCGCCCCGCCTCGTTCCCGGAACGGGCGTCGGGGGCAAGGCCCTTGAACACCGCCGCCGCGACCACCGCGTAGGCGACGTGCGGGACGAGGTCGGCGGCCCAGTCCGACGCGGACCAGGTACGGGGATCGGTCACGCGCAGCACCGTCATCGGCCCGTTCGTGCCGATCAGCGCCAGGACGCCCGCCGTCGCGGTCAGTGTGGCGTCCCGCGGCCGCCAGCCGGCGGCGGTGAGCAGTCCGAGCGTGGCGCCCATGCCCACGCCCGCGGTGATGCCGGTGATCCGCCCCAGTGCGGCGACGCGGTTCGCGCGGACGCCGGGCGGTCCGGGTACCGGCAGGCGCACGACCTGCGACAGCCGTTCGACCGTGGCGTCCGGGGTGGTGCTGGCACCGCGCCCCCGCACGACCATGTCCAGGTAGCCGACCGTGTCCAGGGCCGTGCACCCGGCGGCCCCCGCGGCCGCTCCCCGCAGCATGCCGCGCAGCAGCCGGCCCGCGGTGGAGGCCGTGCCCGCGCTCTGCCGTCCGCACGGTCCGTACGTGCGGCGGACGAGGAACAAGGGGCAGGTGACACGCATGGGAACCAGTAAGGCACCGATCGATGCCCTTCGCCACCGGCGGCAACCCGCCCCGTTCCCCGCGCGGCCCGCCCCGGACCCCGGTCCGCGGCTCAGGCGTCGCCGCGGACCGCCTCCACGGCCTCCCGGACATCCGGATGCGGGTCGTCCGCGAGGGCTTCCAGCAACGTGGCGACCCCGGGAGTGGCCCACCCGGCGACCGCCCACACCAGGTCCTCCCGTACCCCCGCGTCGGGGTGCGCGGCCAGCGGGCCCAGGTGCCCGAGGGGACCGCGCCGGCGCATCCCGAACCAGTGCAGCGCCTCCCGCAGGACCACGGGGTCACCGGGGTCGCCGGCCGCCGCGATCCTGGCCAGCAGCACCGGGACCGGCGGCGGCGGACCGTCCAGCGGGTGCGGCATCCGCTCGCGCAGGCGCCGCGACCCGTACTCGCCCCGCACCCGGCAACCGGAACAGGTGCAGGGCCGCGTCCCGTGCGCGTCCGGCCGGTAGCGCCAGCCCGTCACCTGGGGCGCGGTGCGCGTGCGGTGCACCTCGTGCGCGCGGATCGCCCGGGGTACGAACACCTCCCACCCCCGCGGGTCGGGCAGCACGGCGATCCGGCGCACCGCCTCCGCCGCACTGACGGCGACCTCCACGCCCCGCGCCCGGTCCGCGTAGTGGCCGGCCCGTACCGGCTCGTCGTCGGCCAGGCGGATGTGCACGGCCACCAGTCCTCCCCTGGTGCCGGACCGGGCCAGTTCCCGCAGCCATTGATGGGTGAGGGTGTACGAGGTCAGGACCGGGAAGCAGTACACCCCGCGCATACCGTCCCGCCCGCGGCCCGCGCGTATCCCGGACCGCCGGATGCGGGGCGCGTACGCCGCCGACGTCAGGTGCACGAACATCGCCATCCCGGAAGACTAGTTCGGGACGCGCGACGACCGCGGTGCGGGGCGCCCGCCGGGAACCGGCCGGCGCGCCGCGGGCGTCGGACCACCGAGCCGGTCAGTCGGCGCCGGTCATGGAGGCGAGGTAGGTGAGGGCCTGCGCGCTGCGGCTGCCGGGTTCGGGGCTGCCCACCAGGAGTTGCTGGCCCGGGGCGTCGAGGACGTCGAAGGTCTGGTAGGTGAGTTCGACGCGGCCCGCGTCGGGATGGACGAAGACCTTGTAGGCACGGGTGAGGCCGGCGGCCATCTGGTCGCTCCACAGGGCCGCGAACTCCTCAGAGCGGACGAGGAGTTCCGAGACGAGGTCCCCGATGTCGGCATCGTGCGGGAAGCGGGCGGCGTTGAGGCGCAACGCGTGCACCGTGGCGCTGCTGACCAGCGGCCATTCCACGAACACCGTACGGGCCGCGGGGTGGGTGAACAGGATCCTGGGCATGTTGGTCTCCGCCCCGAAGGGCGCCAGGAGCGCGCGGGCGAGCGAGTTCGTGGCCAGGACGTCGAAGGCGGGGCCCAGCACATAGGCGGCGGCCGAGGGGAAGGAGTCGAGCAGGCGCAGCAGGTCCGGGTGGACGTGGTGCCGCGTGCGGTCGGCGGGATGGCCGGGAGCGAGCCCGGCAAGAAGGAAGAGGTGGCCGCGGGCATCGGGGTTCAGCCGCAGGGCGCGCCCGAGGGCCTCGATCACCTGGGCGGAGGGGCGGCGTTCACGGCCCTGTTCCAGACGCGTGTAGTAGTCCGCGCTCACGCCCGTCAGGACGGCGACCTCCTCGCGGCGCAGTCCGGCGACCCGGCGGCGTCCCCCGCCGGTCGGCAGGCCCACGTCGGACGGCTCCAGGCGGGACCGCGCGGCCCGCAGGAAGGCGCCGAGGTCGTTGTCGGACGGATCGGGCATACGGCTCATGCTACTGCCGCCCCGGTCACCTACCGGTGGACGGGCCGGGGCGTACGGGTTCATGGCTCTCCTCTGCGGAACGGCGCGGCGGGGGCGCTCGCGAGGTCCCAGCCTGCCGGGGCGGCGGCGTCCGGTGCAGACCGCGGTGGTCCTGGGTGTGCCGCACCCAGGTACCCCGCACCGGGCCCGGCACGGCCTTCCCGCGCCGCTCCGGCGGGTCGAGGCTGACGGGGCGGCGGCGTTGTCCGGGCCGCCGCGCCCACCCCCTTCCCGGAGAGGACCTCCGCTGTGGACCACGTACTGGAGATCACGACCTTCGCCCCGGCGCCCGGCCGTACGGCCGCCGACTTCGTCGCTGGCAACCAGGACGGCACCGTCGTCGGCATCGTGGCCCGGGACACCGCCGAACAGGCGATGGCCGCCGCCCGCGGGATCACCACGGAGACGGGCGGCTCGTCCGTCCACGCCACCATCGGCCGGCGGACCGTCGACCGGCAGGTGGCCCGCGTGGCGCACACGGCCTGAACGCCGTCCGCTCGGCCGAGGCGACCCCGGCAGGCCGTCCCCGGGCCCCCTTCCGCTCCTTGTCCCTTGCTTCCCCCCGTTCCTTTCGTTCCTTTCGTTCCTTCCATCCGTTCGGAGATCGTCGTGCAGCACCCCACCCCTTCCCCCCACCGCAAGACCGTCCTGGTGACCGGCGCGTCCAGCGGCATCGGCGAGGCCACCGCCCGCCATCTGGCCGCCGCGGGCCACCACGTCGTCCTCGGTGCCCGGCGCGTGGACCGCCTGGCCGGGCTGGTCGCCGAGCTGACCGCCGCCGGCCACAGCGCCGAGTACGTGGAACTGGACGTCACCGACGCGGGCAGTGTCAACGCCTTCGTCTCCGGCGCGCTCGCCCGTCACGGACGCGTGGACGTCCTGGTGAACAACGCGGGCGTGATGGCCCTGTCCCCCGTGGCGTCCCTGCGCGTCGACGAGTGGGACCGGATGATCGACGTGAACCTGCGCGGTGTGCTGCACGGCATCGCCGCCGTCCTGCCCTCCATGCGCGAGGTCCGGTCGGGGCACATCGTCACCGTCGCCTCGACCGCGGCGCTGCGCGTCGACGCGACCGCCGCCGTGTACTGCGCGACCAAGTACGCGGTGCGGGCCCTGTCGGAGGGGCTGCGGCAGGAGAACTCCGACATCCGCGTCACGGTCGTCAGCCCGGGCTTCACCCGTTCCGAACTCACCCTCGCCGGTGGCGATCCCGAGGTGCAGGGCGCGGCCCGGGCCGCCACGGACATGATCGGCCTCCCGGCGTCCGCCGTCGCGGAGGCCGTCGGTTACGCGATCGGCCAGCCGGGCGGGGTCGACGTCAACGAGATCGTCGTACGCCCCACCGTCCAGAACTGACGGAGCATCAATTCCGCTCCGTCAACGCGTGTCCGTGGGCGGCCGCGAGCGGGCCGAGTTCGGGTTCGCCGAACTCGGCCCGCAGGGCGTGGAACCCGGCGACCTTCTCCTCGCCGAACCGGCGGAGCTGTTCGGTGTACGCGGGGAAGGAGAGGAAGCGCGGCGGCGTCGACTTGCTGTGGAACTTGTCCGCGTACATCACCAGCCGCTCCTCGCGGGTCACCGGCACGTAGTCGGCCGGCGGCAGGGGCAGCCCCTGCGCCAGCACGTCGGCCGCGGTGAGGCCGACGCCCGTGTGGCAGGAGCAGAAACGGCACAGCGTCTCGGGAAGGCCCTCGGCCGCGAGGAGGTCGTGGCCGAGAAGGCCGTGGCGCACATACCCGCCGTGGTCCAGGCGGCCGGCGTCGTCGAAGAGCCGGTAGACGCCGATGTCGTGGAGGAGGCATCCCGCGCGCACCAGTTCCGCGTCGACGCCGTCCCCGCCCGGGGCGGTCAGCAGCTGCTCGGCGATGCGCCACACGATCTCGCAGTGCGTGAACACGAGGTCGAAGGCCTCGGCGCTGGGCGCGTGCTTCTCGTGCAGGGCGCGGATCCGCGCGGGGCTGGGGATCGGCATCCCCGGAGCCTAGTGGTCACGGCCGGCCGTGACCCCGGCGGGCTCCGCGGCCGGGTGAACGGGTGCCGCGCCGCGCGGAGTCGGTCCGGGCGGCGGGCTCAGCGATCCGTTCAGGTGGCGGGAAAGCCCCGTTCGCGCTGGATCCGCCGCGCGGACGCGTGTGATGCTGGTGGGGCAGATTCACCACAGGTCTCCGACCGGATCGAGGAGGGTATGGAAGCCGCCGCGTCACCGGCCGATTTCCCGCCCGTGCTCGGACCCCGTACGCCGGACGGTTCCCCGGCCCCGCCCCCGGCCCTCGACCTGGAGAGCGTCCGGGCATCGGCCCTCGTCGTCGACAACGAGGGACGGATCGTCGCGGCCAACGCCGGGGCCCGGCAGCTGTTCCGGAAGTCCGCCGGCGAACTCGCCGGGCAGGACGCCCACGACCTGCTGCACCGCGACAGCCACGGGCACCCGCTGCCCCGCTCCCGCTGCCCGATGCGGGACGCGCTCCTCACCGAGACCACCGCGCAGGGCGACCTCGGCTGGTTCGCCTGCGGTGACGGCACGCTGCTCGGGCTGTCCTGGCTCATCACGCCCTACGCGCCGGCGCCCGGGACGACGGGGGCGCTGGTCCTGCTGCACGAGGGGCGGCAGCGCGAAGCCGCGGCGCGCGGCACCGACACCGCGTCCCCGTCGATGTCCGAACTCGACCGCCTCGCGCTGCTGGCGGAGACCACCACCGGGCTCACCTCGACCCTCGACGTGGACGAGGCCCTGCGGCGGCTGGCGGCCCTGACCGTGCCCCGGCTCGCGGACTGGGCGGTCGTGGACCTGCTGACGGAGGGCGACGAGGTGCGGCGGGCCCTGGTCGTCCAGCACGACAACGGCGTCCTGATCGAGCGCACGGACCTCCAGGGGCCCATGCCGCCGCTGCCGCAGGAATCCCCGATGCCGCTGTCGCGCGCGCTGCGCGGTGCCGCGTCCGCCCTGGCCGGACCCTCGACCTACCAGGGGCCGCCCGACTCCGGGATCGCGGTCGAGCAGCACCGGCTGTTCGCCGCGACCGGCATGCACTCGGCGGCGATCGCGCCCGTCCGTGGGCTCCGGGACGTGCTCGGCGCGCTGACCCTGGGGCGCTCGCAGCGCCCGGACGCCTTCACCGCGGCCGACCTCCCCCTGCTGGAGGACCTGACCCGACGGGCCGGCCTGGCCCTGGACAACGCGCGCCTGTACCAGCGGCAGCGCAAGGTCGCCGAGACGATGCAGCGCCATCTGCTGCCGCAGATGCCGATCGTCCCGGGCCTGGAGATGAAGGCGCGCTATGTGCCCGCCCCGGACGCCTCGCAGGTCGGCGGGGACTGGTACGACGCCTTCCCGCTCGCCGACGGGGCGACGGCGCTTGCCATCGGCGACGTCGTCGGCCACGACCTGGAGGCGGCCGGCGGCATGGCGCAGCTCCGCAACATGCTGCGCGCCTTCGCCTGGTCCCAGCCGGAGAGCCCCAGCACCGTCGTCACCCAGCTCGACGGGGCCGTCATGCACATCGCGGAGGTCCCCATGGCCACGATGCTGCTCGCCCGGCTGACCTGCGACGACGGACTGTGGCAACTGCAGTGGACGAACGCCGGCCACCCGCCGCCCCTGCTCATCACCTACGACGGCCGGGCCCGCTACCTCACCGACGCGCACGGCATCCTGCTCGGCACCGGCAGCACCAAGCCGCGACGCGACGCCGTCGTCAGCCTGCCGCCCCGGTCCACGCTGATGCTCTACACGGACGGACTGATCGAGTCCCCCAGCCACTCGCTCGACCACGGCCTGGACCTGCTCAGCAAACACGCCGCCGCGCTCGCCCGCCGTGCGCTGGACTCCTTCAGCGACACGCTCCTGGAGCAGGTGCGCCCCGCGGACAACGACGACGACGTGGCCTTCCTCGCGGTACGCACGCCCGACGCGGGCGGATGAACCGGCGGGCCGCGGGGGGCGGCCGGTACGCCGCCCGCACCGCGGACACCGTCCGTCGGGCCGTCAGGCCTTGAGGGCCCGGCTGTGCAGAGCCGTGACGGCCTTGCGGGCCGACAGGATCGCCCCGTGCTGCCAGGCGTCCATGTAGGACAGCCAGTCCCCGGCGAAGAGCACCCGTCCGGCCGGCTCGTTGAGCGGTTTGTACACGGCGGCGTCCGGGCCACCGGGAATGCTGTGCCAGGCACCCTCGAGATGGCGTACGCGCTTCCAGGCGATGGAGAAGGAGTGGGCCAGTTCGGTCCGGTACTTCTCGCCGTGGATCTTCACGCCCTGGAGGACGGCGCGGGCCTCGCGCTCGGCGGGGGTGAGCGCCGCGTAGGCGTCGGCGTTCGCCCCGGTGTTGTAGTAGCCGACGACGACGCCGCGTTCGCCGTGGTGACCGTAGGACGGGTACCAGATGTGGGAGAGGTCCAGGTCGGTCTCGGTGATGCCGCCGTAGATCCGGTGGTCGGTCTCCCACCAGCGGCTGCGGTACTCCAGTCCGATCTTGCCGGCCGACGAGGGCCGGATTGTGGTGAGCGCGGTCTGTACGTCGGGGCCGAGGTTGTGCGTCAGCTTGGCGAGCAGGTGCGGCGGCATGGCCGCGACGCAGTAGTCCGCCTCCAACTGCCGCTGCCGGCCGTGCGGGTCGGTGTAGCCGACGGTCACCCCCCGCGCCGACTGCACGAGCGAGGTGGCCTGGCACCCGTACCGGAACCGGTGGGATCCGATGGCCTTCGCGAAGGCCTTCGGTATCCGGTCCATGCCGCCGACCGGCTGGAACATCAGCATCGCCTGGTCGAACTCGAACTCGAAGGCGAAGTGCCGCCCCACGCCGGAGGCGAAGACCTCCGAGGCACTGGGCAGACCCCCGAGCAGCGTCCCGGGGGTGCCGGCGGCACCGGGCCAGGTGGTGTAGCCGCGGTTGGCGCCCCCTGTGTACGCCCAGTCCTCGTTCCGGCCGCCGATCTCGCCGAAACCCTCCAGGAAGGACAGCAGCCGCTCCTTGTCGGCGGCGGTCAGCTCCTTGTCCAGCGCGCCCTGGTCGGTGGCCTTCGCGAGCAGTTCGCTGACGTACCCGTAAGTGTCGGCCTTGGCCGTGCGATAGCGCATCGGGTTGCCGGGCCGCATGCCCGCCGACTCGTGGTAGATGTACGCGTCGGCATTGGTATTGGTGAAGACCTCGATGGGCACGCCGAGTTCGCGGCAGTAGTCGAGGGTGACCATCCACTGGGCCAGCCGGGCCGGTCCGGCGTTGAGGTACTGCCCCTCGGAGAACCGGGCTTTCTGCGTGCGGCCGTCGAGGTCGGTGTGGGAGTCCCCGCCGCGGACCGTGTAGTTGCGGCCGCCCGGCCGGTCGCGCGGCTCGAGGATCGTGCAGTCGTAGCCGGCCTTGCCCAGTTCGTACGCCGTCGTCAGGCCGGCGATGCCCCCGCCCAGGACGACGACCTTGCCCGCGGCCCGTCCGGTGAGGTGGAAGTCGGCGGCGCTCGGCGCCCGGAAGTCGCTGTCGCGGCCCGCCGCCTCGGCGGTGGGCGCCAGCCCCATCGCGCCCATCGTGGCGAACATCGCGCCCGCACCGCCGGTGATGCCGACGGCGCGCAGAAATCCCCTGCGGTCGAGTCCTGTTGGCTGCCCCTGCGTCATGAGTCGCCCTCTCTCGATCTGCCGGTGTGCACGCCGATCTTCGAGGGGGGCTGTTACGGGCGGCGCGGCCGGGCGTCACGGGGTGATGTCGGCGCCCGCGCGCATGTGAACTGCGGGAAAACTCGCAAGTGCTGACGCTTCGTCACGGCAGCGGGGAGAACCGGCTGCCGCGGCTGCGATGAGTCCCGCGTCGCCCGCGGGTCTACCTGCCGAACGGGACAACCGACGCAACAGGAGCACGGCATGGGCCTCGTCCACATCGAACTGTTCGCGACCCTCGACCTCGTCGGGCAGGCGCCCGGCGGTCCCGACGAGGACCCGGTGGGGTTCCCGTTCGGCGGCTGGCAGGCGCCCCTGATGGACGAGGTCGCCGGGGCGCAGATCGCCGCCGCCTACGAGGGCACGGACGCCCTCCTGCTCGGCCGGCGGACGTACGACATCTTCGCCGCCTACTGGCCGCACCAGAAGGACGGCCAGGACGGCGACATCGCCTCGCTGTTCAACAGCGTCCCGAAGTACGTCGCGTCCCGCGGCAGGCCCGACCTCTCGTGGGCCGGGTCCACGCACCTCGGCCCCGATCTCGCCGCCGCGGTGCACGCGATCCGCGACCGGCACCGGAACGTGAAGGTCGTCGGCAGCCTCAACCTGGTGCAGACCCTCCTGCGCGAGAAGCTCTTCGACCGTCTCGACCTCTGGGTGCACCCGATCGTGCTCGGCGTCGGCAAGAAAGTCTTCGACGGCGGCACGGTCCCCACGAACCTCACGCTCCTGGAACCCCCGGCGACCAGCCCGAAGGGCACCGTCCACCTCCGCTACGGGCTCGCCGCCGGCACCCCCGCGACGGGCGACATGACCGCCCCCGACCGCGGCACGAACCGCGACGCCTGAGCCGCCGGTGCAGTGCCCGGTGAGGTTGTTCAGGTGCTCGTGCTCACGTGGCTCCAGAGGATTCCGCTGCTCAGCAGCACATTGTGGGCGAAGCGGAAGCCCCACAGGACCATGAGGGACCCGATAACGAGCGCGCCCGCACGCTTCAGCCGGTGGTGCCTGCCATCCACCACCGGAACGACGACGAAGGCCTCGTTGAGAAAGCGTGTCGTGCGGCCGGGTATCACCACCAGGCACAAGCCAAGGCCCAGGAGCGTCAGGGCAGCCAGAACGGCCACCAGCGTCGCGCCCGCGAATCCGCGCATCAGGCATCCTCCGTCTCGCCGAACAGCCCCACGTTAGGGGGTCCCCGCGGTTCCCCCGCGTCTGTTGACGCTGCTCTGACGCCCGGGTGATCGGCTTTTTCGCTGGAGTCGTTCAAGCAGTCCGGGGCCGAGGTGCAGTTGCGGCGGCCCACCATCGAGTCCGGGGAGTGACGCGGCCGGAGCGGGCCGACGGGACCCCCGTCCCCGCTCCCCGATCAGCGCTGCACAATATGTCAAGATTTGCGGCATTTTGTACGCTGGTCCCATGGAGCGTCGCAAGCAGGCCGCCGACCGTTCCCCGACCGCCCTGGACGCGCCGCGTCCGGCCGGTCGCGGTCCGCGGGTGAGCCTGCGCGAGCAGCAGCGGGATCTGACCCGCAACCGGGTGCTGGACGGGGCGGTCACCGTCTTCACCACGACGTCGTTCGTGCACGCCACGATGGAGGACATCGCGGCGGCGAGCGGTGTCACCCGGGCCACGGTCTACGCGCACTTCGGCGGCAAGGCGGCGATCATCGCGGCCCTGTCCGACCGGGTGTACGCGGTCGCCGACCGCCTGTACGCCGACCTCGCCGCCGTCCCCGAGTGGACGCGTGCCGCCGTCCGCGCGTGGCTGGACCGCGCGGCGGCGGACTGGCGCGCGCTGGCGCCCACGATCCGGGTGCTCTTCGCCGCCACGCCGTCGGCCGCCGGTGACGACGGAAGCGTCCGGGAACGCTACGTGGCCGCGCACGAACGGTACGTGGACCTGCTGACCCACGACACCGCGCGCTGGCGGGGCGTGTCCCGCGAGGAGGCCCGGCAGCGGGCGCTGATGGCCGCGCTCCAGACGGGTTCGTTCCTGACCACATGGATCGCGGGAGGTCTGCCGGTGGGTACCGCCGACCCGTTGGACCTGCTCGCTGACGACCTCTGCCATCTGCTCGGCCCCGCGCTGCCGCCGTGAGGGCTCCCGCAGCGCCCGCATCCCCCACCCCCTCAGCGCAGGAGTTGCCATGGCCGTCACCGAACCGAGGACCTATCCCTTCACCGCGGCCGACCGGCTGACCGTGGACCCGATGTTCGCCGAGCTGCGCGACAACGAGCCGATGTGCCGGGTCCGCTTCCCGTACGGCGAGCCCGCCTGGCTCGTCACGCGGTACGAGGACGTCAGGACCGTCCTGGGCGACCCGCGATTCAGCCGGGCCGAGGCCGCCCGCCGCGACGAGCCGCGGCTGCGGCCCGGCCGGGGTCTGCCCGGCAACATCCTGGAACTCGACCCGCCCGAGCACACCAGGGTGCGCCGGGTCGTGGCGAAGGCGTTCACCGCACGCCACGTCGAGCGGCTGCGGCCCCGCACCGAGCAGATCGCCGCCGGCCTGCTCGACGCGATGGTCGCCAAGGGCGCACCTGCCGACCTCGTGGAGGACTTCGCGCTGCCGCTGCCGGTCACCGTCATCTGCGAGCTGCTGGGTGTGCCGTACGAGGACCGCACCGCGTTCCGCAGGTGGTCGGACGCCCTGCTGTCCACCACGAAGTTCACCCCCGAGCAGGTCGAGGAATGCACGCGTCAGCTCATGGAGTACATGGCCGGCCTGATCGCCCGGCGGCGGGACGGCTCCGCGCCCGGGGACGACTTGCTCAGCTCGCTCGTCGCCGCCCGCGACGAGGAGGAACGGCTCTCGGAGCAGGAACTGGTGGTCCTCGCCATCGCGCTGCTCGTCGCGGGCCACGAGACGACGGCCACGCAGATCCCCAACTTCGTCTACACCCTCCTCACCCACCCCCGGCAACTGGAGGCGCTGCGCGCCGACCCGGGGCTGGTACCGCAGGCGGTCGAGGAGCTGATGCGCTTCGTCCCCCTGGGCAACGGCGCCGGGATGCCGCGCTATGCGACGGAGGACGTCGAGTTGAGCTGCGGCACGGTGCGCGCCGGGGAGGCGGTCGTGGTCGCCGCCGTGTCCGCCAATCGCGACGCGTCGGTGTACACCGACCCGGACCGGCTCGACCTGCGGCGCGAGGAGGCCACGCACGTCGGCTTCGGGCACGGACCGCACCACTGCCTCGGTGCCCAACTGGCCCGCATGGAGCTCCAGGTGGCCCTCGCCTCCCTGCTGGCGCGGCTGCCCGGTCTGCGGTTCGCGGACCGGGAGGAGTCCGTCGTGTGGAAGTCGGGCGTCGCACTGCGCGGCCCGGAGTACCTGCCCGTCACCTGGGACGGCCCCTGATCCCCCACCCCCACCCGCACCACCCGGCAACCGAGGACACGACCATGACCTGGCAGATCAGCGTGGACGAGCACACCTGCATGGGCACCGGCGCCTGCGCCGGCATCGCCCCCGAGCACTTCGAGGTCCGGGACGGCGTCTCGCACCCCCGGCATCCGCAGACCGAACCGGCGGACGTCCTCGTCGACGCGGCCGAGTCCTGCCCCGTCGAGGCGATCATGATTCGGGACGCGGGCACGGGCGAGGTCGTCGCACCCGAGGAGTAGCGCTCCGCCGCGGCCGACGCGCGCACCGCCGGGGGCGGTGTCCGCGCGACCCCTTAACCTGCGCTCATGACCGCCACCCTCGGGGACTACCTCTCCCTGATCGATGAGCTGCTCGCAGGTCTGTTCCCGGAGACGGAGGCCGACGACGCGAACGGCTACGGCGGCCCGCACCACCGGGTGTGCGTTCTGTGGAACAGCCGGGACTTCTGGGACGACGACGGGCAGGCGTGGCGGGAGGCCGAAGCGGATGGGCGGGCCCGCCTGGACGCGCTGATCGCCGCGCTCGCGCCGCGTTGGGGCGCTCCGGTGGAGATCGACCTGTGGCCGTATCTCAAGGCCGGTATCGACGGCGAGGAAGTGCCCGAGCCGCTGTTCTCCCTCAGCCAGCAGTTCGTCAGCCTGCAAGCAGCGTGGCCGGTCCGGGATCGTGACCGCTGGCTCGCGCTCGCCGTGGGCCAGGCGGACAAGGAGCTGCCGTTCGAACTGCTGGCCGCGGTCGGGCGGGGGCCTGTGCCGGCCTGAGGTGGGCGGCGGTCACGTGGGGGGCCGGTCCGCTCCCGCCAGCCATGGCGCCAGCACCGTGAAGTCCCGTTCCGTCAGGCCCCGCTTGGGGTCGACGCGGTGGAGCAGGGCGTGCGCGCCCTGGGCGGCGACCCAGTCGCGGTCGGCGCCGGTGATCTCGTCGTCTGCCCAGGCGAAGGGCCGTCCGGCCGCCCGGCGCAGGAGGGTGCGGGTCTTCCAGTGCAGCCCCGCCCGTTCGTCGCGCGCGTCGTCGGCGGACGGCTCCGGCCAGGTCACCGAGGGCAGGGCCGGCAGGCCGAGGCGGGGGGCCACGGAGGTGTTGGCGTCCTCGGCCCTCCAGGAGGTCGCCCGGACCGGCTCGCAGGGCAGTGCCAGCAGTTTCGGACCGAGGGCGGGATCGATCCGGTCCAGCAGCGGGTTCGCGTCCTCCCCCGGGAACGCGGGAACCGCGGGGAAGACAGGGTGGCCGGCCGGGGAGCCGAAGGGGATCAGCGGTCCGTCGATGTCGAGGAAGAGCAGCGGGCGGGACATCCGGGCAGGCTAGCGGTGCCCGGACGACCCGTCAGCCCGTGCAGCCGGTCCCGAGCGGGCTGACGGTGAGCCGGTCGCCCTTCTCGGTGCGGGTGGCGGTGTCGTAGGTGGCGGCGTCGACGCGGTACCAGACGTCGTCGAGGCGTACGCACCACCGCTCGGCGTGCACGACGCGGGGGTATGTCTCGGTGCCGCGCGGGACCTTGTGGCAGTCGCGCTCGTGCTCGGTGGTGTACCAGGTCCGGGTGGTCCGGCGCTTGCCGGAGCCGCTGGACGAGGTGTGCCGCACCTTGCGCGTGCGGTCGGTGCACGCGTCGACCATGCGGGGCCGCGTGGCGGGCACCGTCTTCCGGGGGTCGTGGCGGTAGGTGTCGAGCACTCCGGTGACGGTGTCGTCCGAACCCCGGGGGGCGCCCTTCGCGGCCACCGGGCCGGAGGAGGCGGCAGATGTGCCGGAGCCCGAGGGGGAACCGGCGCACGCGCCCAGGAGGGCGGCCAGGATGACGGCTGCCACAGCGGTGGCGCCCGGTCGGAGACGGCTGTGCACGGGTGTCGCGTGTCCTCTGTGTGACGGGGCCGCCCGGCTCGGGCGGCGCCGCCCTTTGTACACCCTGCGCCGATCATGACCGGCACCGGCCGGGTGGCTGTCCCGGGGACCCCGGTGCCACCGGCCGGTGACGGTGCGTCAATTGACCTTCCCGGGAACGGTCAGTGGTCGTCCCAGTGCCCCTCGTGGGCCGCGTGGCGGTGGCCGTCGTGCACGAAGTCCGTGTGGTCGCCGTGCCGTACCGCGACGTGGCCGCAGTCCTCGCCGTGCTGGTGGGCGTGCTCCCCGTGGGTGACGTGGGCGTTCTTGTCGCACTCGTCGACGTGGTCCTCGTGGGCGCGGTGCACGTGCCCGTCGTGGGCGTAGTCGGTGTGGTCGTCGTGCCGGAAACCGACGTGGCCGCAGTTCTCGCCGTGGACGTGCTCGTGGTGGTCGTGGGGGTGGTGCGGGCTGGCCATCATGGACTCCTGGTTCCTCGGTGGCGTCCGCCGGCCGGGTGGCGGACCGCGATTCGGCGGCGACCTTAACTCGTCCGCGTTCATGCCGTTATGTCCGACACGGCATCCCGGTCGACGGTGCCCGCCGGACGGTGCGTCAGATCACACGGATGCCGATGACACAGGTGTCGTCGTCGGTGTCGGAGCGGCTGCCAGCGAGGAGCCGGTCGAGGCGCTGCTCCAGCGAGGAGGCGGCGGCGTCGCGGGCGGTCGCCAGGAGGTGGGCGACCGAGTCGGTCACGGAGCTGTCCCGGCGCTCGACCAGGCCGTCGGTGTACATCAGCAGCGTGTCCCCGGGCCGCAGGCGGGTCTCCTGTTCCTCGTACGCGGTCTCGGGAACGGCGCCGAGCAGAATGCCCTGCCCCGGCGGCAGCGTGATCGCCTCCTCGCCCCGGAGCAGGGCAGGGGGGAGGTGGCCGGCCCTCGCCCAGCGCAGCGAGCGCGTGGCGGGGATGTACAGGCCGCAGACGACGGTCGCCGTCACACGGTCCGTCAGGTGGTACGCCACGACATTGAGCCAGGACAGCAGTTGCCCGGGGCCGGCACCGGTGACGGCGAGCCCGCGCAGGGCGTTGCGCAGGACGACCATGCTCGTCGCGGCCTCGATCCCGTGACCCGCCACGTCGCCGACGCACAGCAGGACGTGCCCGGACGGCAGCACGACCGCGTCGTACCAGTCCCCACCGACCAGGGACTCCGTCTCCGCGGGCCGGTACCGCACGGCCACCTCCAGGCCGGGGGCGTCCAGCGGTCCGCGGGTGGGCGGCATGATGGCGTGCTGCAACTGCAGGGCGAGCCGGTCGCTTTCGGCGGCCTGCTCCTCGGAGTGGGCGAGCCGGTCCTGTGTCGCGGCGAGCGCCACCTCCGTCCAGTGCTGGGAGGAGACGTCCTGGTAGGCACCGCGTACGGCGAACAGCCGGCCGTCGGTGTCCAGCACGGGTTCGGCGACGACGCGGATGTGCCGGGTGACGCCGTCGGGGCGCCGCAGCCGGAAGGCGACGGAGGCGGGCCGGTGGTGGCGCGAGACCGTGCGCAGGAAGCGGCCGATCGCCGCGGAGTCGTCGGCATGGGCGTGCAGACGCAGGTCCTCCAGCGGCACCGGGGCGGAGTGCTCGTTCTTGCCGTACAGGGCGAACAGTTCGCTGTTCCACGTGATCGCGCCGGTGCGGACGTTCTCCTCGAAGCCGCTCAGCCCGCCGAGCCGCTGGGCGTGCTGCAGGAGGTCGTCCAGCCGGGCCGTCTCGTCCTCCGGACGCCAGATCAGCAGCAGGTGCGCGCCGTGCCGGCTGATGCCGACCTCGGCCACGACGGTCAGCTCGACGTGCTCGATGAGCGAGCTCAGGACCATGTGCCGGGCACGGAAGGGTTCGCCGGTGGCCAGCACGCGCACGGCCGCGTCGAAGACGTGGCCGTCGCCCGCGCCCGAGGGGTAGGCCTCCAGGAGGGTGGCTCCGCTGACGGCGCCGCGGGGGCGTCCGGCGGGGTCCACGAAGCTCGCGTTGGTGTGGCTGATGCGGAAGTCCGTCACGTTCCCGTCGCCGCCGGTGAGCGGTGTGAGCACCACCGCGGGGTCGTGGAGTGCGTCGCAGATGTCGATCAGCTCGTCGACCGGCAGTGGGCCCGGCGCCCCGGGGACGGGGGCCAGGGTGTGCGCGCACAGTCCGGCCAGCGCGTCGATCTGCCGCAGGACCGCCGGGGACAGCGGGGGCGGCTCCTCCGGCCAGCAGATCTCCAGGACCACGTCGACGCGCCCGCCCTCGCCCGCGGGCACCGCGATGCGACCGCCGGCGCCGCACTCCGGCCGCATCGAGGGGACGTCCTCCTCCGGGGCCGGAACAGCGTGGAAGGCGAGCGGCGCGCGCCCCTCCAGGGCGCGCCGGGCGACGGTCGCCACCGTGGGCGGCACGTAGCGCCAGCGCCGCGCCTCGGGCTCGGTGTACCCGGCGTGACCGGCCAGGGTGAGGGAGCCGTCGGGTCCGGCCGCCCAGATCGCGACGGCGCAGGCGCCCAGCGGGGCCAAGGCGTGCTCCAGCAGTGACGACGCGACGGTCTGCGTGTCCGTGGCGGCCAGAACGCCGCTCTCCGCGGTGCGCAGGCGCACCCCGGGAGGGGAGCCGGCGGCGTCCGCCGGAGCCGCCGCGGGCCCGTGCGCCACGACCTCGCCGACGGCGCCGGCGGCGTCGCTGATGCGGTCGTGCGCCGCGTCGTTGACCACGTCCGCCGCCAGTTCCAGGCGGGGGACGCCCGCGGCGGCGGCGAGCCGGGTCAGTTGCCGGTCCGCCTCGGCGGGGCCGCAGCCCAGCCGTGCCACCAGTACGCCCTTGGCCAGTTCGATCAGGGCGCGGCCGTCCGCCACGGCCTGGGCCTCCTGGAGTTGCCGCCGCAGGCTCTCCACGGTGGCGGCGAGCCGTCCGGCGGCGGCCGCGGAGGGCGTCGCGTCCGGGCGAGGGGGTTCCGGGTCCGGCCGGGCCGGTCCCGGGCGGTCGGAGGCGGTCACGGCGGCGGAGGTTCCCCGGCGGTCGGTGCGGGTCGTTTCATGGGGCCAGCCAGTAGCGCACGCGGGAGAGCAGGTCGTCGGCGTCGAAGGGTTTGGTGACGTAGTCGCTCGCGCCGACGGCCAGGTTCTTCTCGCGGTCGCCGGGCATCGCCTTGGCGGTGACGGCGATGATGGGCAGCCCGGCGTACTCGGGCATCGCGCGGATCTCCGCGGTCGCGGCGTAGCCGTCCATCTCCGGCATCATCACGTCCATCAGGACGAGGTCGACCTCGGGGTGCGCGATCAGGGTCTCGATGCCGCTGCGGCCGTTGTCCGCGCGCAGCACCCGGATGCCCCGCAGTTCCAGGATGCCGGTGATGGCGAACATGTTGCGCGCGTCGTCGTCCACCACCAGCACGGTGCGCCCGGCCAGGGACGGCGCCGCGGGCTCGTCGTCCGCCGCGGGCCGCGGGGCCTGCCGCGGCGGGGGCGTGGGCGGGGCGTCCGCGGGCCTGCGGGGCGACAGGTGCGCGGCGATGCGTGCGCGCAGTTCGTCGAGGCCGGTGAGGAGTTCCACGCGCTGTGCGCGGGCCTGCGCCCGCAGGACCGCGTCCGCCTCGGCGTCGCCGGAGCCGCCGCGGTAGGCCAGGACGGGGACGGACGCGAGCGCGGGGTCCTGGCGCAGTTCCCGGACGATGCGTGCGGCCTCGCCCTGCGGCAGTCCGAGGTCGAGCACCACGCACTCGACGGGCCCTGCGGATTCGGCGGATTCGGCGGGTTCGGCGGAGAGCACCGCGGCCGCCTCCGGCGCGCCCACGGCGGTGACGATGTCGACGGTCTCCTCCGGAGGCGGCGCGCCGGGGCCGGTCACCAGGTCGGCGAGGGCGCTCTCGGCGACCAGCGACAGCAGTCCGCGGGGCCGCGGTTCGACCACCAGCAGGCGGCGTTCACGTCGTGGCGCCGCCGCCCCGGGGGCCGCGTCGCCGGCCGGCTCCGATGCCGTGGCCGGGTCCTCGGTCGCGCCGTCGCCGCCGCAGGGCTCCATCGCGGCGGCGCGGCCGAGGGCCGGCTCCGGCGCGGGCTCCTGTGCGGTGCGCGGCACACGCGCGAAGGGCAGGTAGAGGGTGAAGGTGCTGCCGCTGCCGAGACTGCTCCGGGCCGTGACCGCGCCGCCCAGCAGGTGGGCGATCTCCCGGCTGATGGACAGCCCGAGGCCCGTGCCGCCGTACTTGCGGCTGGTCGTGCCGTCGGCCTGCTGGAAGGCACCGAAGATCGTCTCCAGCTGCCGCTCGGCGATGCCGATCCCGGTGTCGGTGACACGGAACGCGATGGCCCCGTCCTCCGCCTCGACGCCGGACGGCAGTTCACCGGCCGCGACCGTTTCGACGCGCAGCCCCACCTGACCCTCCTCGGTGAACTTCACCGCGTTGGAGAGCAGGTTGCGCAGCACCTGCCGGAGCCGGGCCTCGTCGGTGCGGAGCTCGTCCGGGACGCCGGGCCCGGCGGCGACGTCGAACGTGAGCCCCTTCTCCGTGGTCATCGGCCGGAACGTCGCCTCGATGTACTCCACGATCCGCCGCAGCGGGATCGGTTCGACGTTGACGTCCATCTTCCCGGCCTCGATCTTGGACAGGTCGAGGATGTCGTTGATCAGCTCCAGCAGGTCCGATCCGGCCGAGTGGATGATGCCGGCGTACTCGACCTGCTTGGGCGTGAGGTTCCGGGTCGCGTTCTGCGCGAGCAACTGGGCGAGGACGAGGAGGCTGTTGAGCGGTGTGCGCAGTTCGTGGCTCATGTTGGCCAGGAACTCCGACTTGTAGGTCGAGGCGAGGTCCAGTTCGCGGGCCCGGGTCTCCAGTTCCTGGCGGGCCTGCTCGATCTCCAGGTTCTTGATCTCGATGTCGCGGTTCTGGGCGGCCAGGAGCGTCGCCTTCTCCTCCAGTTCGGCGTTGGACCGCTGCAACTCGTCCTGCTGCACCTGGAGTTCCTCGGAGCGGGCCCGCAGTTCCCCGGCCAGGCGCTGGGACTCCTGCAGCAGTTCGTCGGTGCGGGCGTTGGCCAGGATGGTGCTGACGTTGACACCGATGGTCTCCCTCAGCTGCTCCAGGAAGTCGCGGTGCACAGCGGTGAAGGCCGCGAAGGAGGCCAGTTCGATGACGCCGAGCACCTGGTCCTCGACCACGACCGGCAGCACGATGAGTCCGGCGGGGGCCGCCGACCCCAGCCCGGAGGAGATGACGTAGCCCGCGGGCACCTCGTCGACGGCGATCGTCCGGCGGCTGCGCGCGACCTGTCCGACCAGGGACTCGCCGAGCGCGAAACGCTCCCCCGCCCGGGTCCCGGAGGGCCGGCCGTAGGAGCCGACCATCCGCAGGACGGTGCTGTCGCCGCTCTCGTCGGCCAGGTAGAAGGCTCCGTACTGGGCGTCGACAAGGGGGGTCAGCTCGTCCATGACGAGCTCCGCCACCACGTCCAGCTCCCGGTGGCCCTGGAGCAGACCGGAGATGCGCGCCAGGTTCGTCTTGAGCCAGTCCTGCTCGCGGTTGGCGCGGGTGCTCTCGCGCAGGGAGCCGACCATGGCGTTGATGTTGTCCTTGAGCTCGGCGACCTCGCCGGAGGCGTCCACGGTGATCGAGCGGGTGAGGTCGCCCTCGGCGACCGCGCTGGCGACCTCGGCGATCGCCCGGACCTGCCGGGTCAGGTTGCCCGCGAGCTCGTTGACGTTCTCCGTCAGGCGCTTCCAGGTGCCGGACACGCCCTCCACCTCGGCCTGACCGCCGAGCCGCCCCTCGCTGCCGACCTCGCGGGCGACACGGGTGACCTCGGCGGCGAAGGCGGAGAGCTGGTCGACCATCGTGTTGATGGTGGTCTTCAGCTCCAGGATCTCGCCCCGGGCGTCGACGTCGATCTTCCGTGAGAGGTCGCCCCGGGCGACCGCGGTGGTGACCTGCGCGATGTTCCTGACCTGACCGGTCAGGTTGTTGGCCATGGAGTTGACGTTGTCGGTCAGGTCCTTCCACGTGCCGGCCACCGCGGGAACGCGGGCCTGGCCCCCGAGCCGTCCCTCGGTCCCGACCTCGCGGGCGACGCGGGTCACCTCGTCGGCGAACGCCGAGAGGGTGCCGACCATGGTGTTGATGACCCCGGCCAGGGCGGCCACCTCGCCCTTCGCCTCGACCGTGATCTTCTGCGAGAGGTCGCCGCGGGCCACCGCGGTGGCCACCTGGGCAATGGAGCGGACCTGCCCGGTGAGGTTGGAGGCCATCACATTGACGTTGTCGGTGAGGTCCTTCCATGTGCCGGACACGCCGCGCACGGTGGCCTGGCCGCCGAGGTTGCCCTCGGTGCCGACCTCGCGGGCCACCCGCGTCACCTCGTCGGCGAAGGCGGAGAGCTGGTCGACCATCGTGTTGACGGTCTCCTTCAGCTCCAGGATCTCCCCGCGCGCGTCCACCCTGATCTTCTGGGACAGGTCGCCCCCGGCGACCGCCGTGGCGACCTGCGCGATATTCCTGACCTGCGCGGTCAGATTGCCCGCCATGAAGTTCACGGAGTCCGTCAGGTCCCGCCACGTGCCCGAGACGCCCTGGACGTCGGCCTGCCCGCCGAGGTTGCCCTCGGTGCCGACCTCCCGGGCCACCCGCGTCACCTCGTCGGCGAACGAGGAGAGCTGGTCGACCATCGTGTTGACGGTCTCCTTCAGCTCCAGGATCTCCCCGCGCGCGTCGACGTCGATCTTCTGGGAGAGGTCGCCCCTGGCGACCGCGGTGGTGACCTGCGCGATGTTCCTGACCTGGGCGGTCAGATTGCCCGCCATCGCGTTGACGGAGTCCGTCAGGTCCGCCCACGTCCCGGACACGGCGGGCACGTCCGCCTGGCCGCCGAGCACGCCCTCGGTGCCGACCTCGCGGGCCACCCGCGTCACCTCGGAGGTGAACAGCGTCAGCTGGTCGACCATGCCGTTGAACACGGTGGCGATCTCGGCCAGCAGACCGTCCCCGCCGTCGGGCAGACGGGTGCCGAAGTCGCCGTCGCGCACCGCCGTCAGGCCCGCGAGCAGTTGCCGCAGTTCCGGCTCCTCCACCGACATGCCGCCTCGTTCCCGTCGCCTGCTGGGTGCATATGGCACGTATGGCACATGAGTGGCGCATGGGGTCGCCGCCCCCGCCCGGTCGGTGCGGGGCGGACGATCGGCAAGGCCACTTCCCAGTAGACCGCCGGGAGGACGCGCGTGCTACGTCAGTCCCGGGGACGGGGCGGAGGGCGCCACCGGCAAACGGTGCCGCCCTCCGCCGATCCCCGTCCGGCGGTCCAGGGAACCGCCCGGCAGGGTTCCTGCGGAATGCCGCTCAGATGCGCCGGCCGCCGCCCGGCGTGGGGTCGGGCACCTCGCGGCGCATGCGCTTCGTGCCGGGACGCATCGTCGCCGCCGCCAGCGCGAGGACGAGCATGATCACGCCGACGACCACGTTGTTGGTGATCGTGCGGGTGGTGGCGACGCTTCCCGCGATGCACCACGGCGAGATGATCGTCCACAGACCGATGATCGCCGCGGCCCACGCCATGGAGTGCGTGCGCTCGAACCCCCGCCCGATACCGCCCATCAGCAGGGCGTACGCGACGCCGGCGATCAGGTTGGCGACCGCTATCGTCGACAGGCCGTTGAAGCCGACGATCCATGGAGACGCGGCCAGGTAGGTGCCTGTGACCAGGCCCATGGCCTCGATCGCCTGCCCCCGGTTGGTCGCTGTCGTCCGCTCGTACTCGGCGCGGAGCTCAAGAAGGTCCGGGTGCTCCTCGATGCTCGGTCGCGTGTAGGCCATCGAAACCATCTCCGCTCATTTCGGGCTTTTCGACCATCAAATACCCCTGTTGGGGCAATTGAGTCGTCCGAATCGACATGGATTGGCGTGGGCACGCCGGTACGAGGTGAAGTCAGGGCCAATGATCACGCGAGGCTCGGCAGACATCACGTACGGTCACCGGTTTCGACGCGGAGAGCCCGGCAGAAAGCGGCCTTCGGCCGGCGACCCTCGACCGGTTGGGCATATGCCAATATTCGGCATCTACGCGATAAAGGTTTCATTACGTACGTTTTCTGCACAGGGGGCCGGGCAGACGCCGTTCGTCCAGGCAACCGCAGCCGCGGCACTCAGGAAAGGCACCACCATGGCCGACCATCCCCTCAGCGGTCACCGCGTCCTGGCGATCGCCACCAACTACGGCGTGGAGCAGGACGAACTCGTCGTCCCCACCGAGCACGTACGCGACGAAGGCGCCGAGGTGACCATCGCCGCCGCCCTGGACGAGCCCATCGTCACCCTCGTCGGAGACAAGGACCCGGGCAGGACCGTGCGGCCGACCACCACCTTCGACAAGGTGGACCCGGCCGACTTCGACCTGCTCCTCATCCCGGGCGGCACCATCAACGCCGACGCGCTCCGCCAGAGCGAGGAAGCGATCGGCATCGTCCGGTCGTTCGTCTCCTCCGGACGGCCCGTGGCCGCCATCTGCCACGGCCCCTGGGCGCTGGTGGAGGCCGATGCCGTTCGGGGCAAGACCCTCACCTCGTACGCGTCGCTGCGGACCGACATCGGCAACGCGGGCGCCGCGTCCTGGGTGGACGAGCCCGTGGTGAGCGACAGGACCGGCGGCTGGACCCTCGTGACCTCCCGTACGCCGGACGATCTCGACGCCTTCGTCACGGAGGTCGACAAGGCGCTGATCGGCACCGGCCGCTGAACCGGCACCTTCCCTTCCAGGTCCCCTCCCCGCCCGTGGGGCCGATGACACGATGAGCGGACTGCGCGGACTGCGCTCGCCGAGGGGAAGGTTCCACGGGAATGTCCTTGATCCACCGCACCACGCTGTCGCCCACCAAACTGGAACTGCTCACCCAGTGGCTCCCCGGGCAGCCGTGGTACGCGGGAGCGGACCGCCTGCCGGAACTGACCAGGGCGGGGGGCTTCCGGCTGGACGACCCCCGGGGCGAGGTCGGCCTGGAGTTCATGGTGGTCACCGACGCCGGCGGTGACGGTGACGAGGCGGCGTACCACGTGCCGCTCAGCTACCGCGGGGCCCCGCTGGCGGGGGCCGAGCACGCACTGATCGGCACCACGGAGCACGGCGTGCTGGGCACGCGCTGGGTGTACGACGGCACCCACGACCCGGTGCTCGTCGGCCAGTTGACGGCCTTCGTGCGGGGTGAGGCCGAGGCGCAGGCACAGAGCGTCAGCGACACCCGCGATCCCACCGTCGGCCGCTCCTGGACAGGACCCGCACGCATCCCGGCCCCCGCTCCCCGCACGGCGGCGCACGGCCCCGAAGGCACCACGGACGTGCTCCTGGACGGCGGCGCGGACGGGAGGCTGGTGCTGCGGGTGGTCCGCGCGCTGCGCCCGGTCGCGGACCCCGGGGCGCAGGGCCGCGGCGGCCTCGGGCATGTCGACGCCCGCTGGCGGCTGACCGG
The DNA here is from genome assembly GCF_040644455.1 of Streptomyces sp. NPDC046977. Taxonomy (NCBI): domain Bacteria; kingdom Bacillati; phylum Actinomycetota; class Actinomycetes; order Kitasatosporales; family Streptomycetaceae; genus Streptomyces; species Streptomyces sp. NPDC046977. Next base: position 370,080 of record NZ_JBEYWO010000004.1, on the reverse strand, counting down.
CGGCGACGAGGCCCGCGCCGTCTTCGTCACCGTCCACGACGGGACACCCTCCGAGTAGCCCGCCGGAGCGGGCCGGGAACGCCCTGCCCTCTCCCCAGATCCACGGCGGCGGCGCACAATGCGGGTCGAACGACGTTCCGCGGGGCAGGGATGTCCCGACACGGCGACGCAATCTGGAGGCGCCCGTGAAGGTGGCCCTGCTCACTCGCGAATACCCACCGGACGTGTACGGCGGCGCCGGCGTCCATGTCGAGTTCCTCGCCCGCGAGTTGCGGGCTCTGACGGACCTTCAGGTGCACTGCTGGGCGGGGTCCGGCGCGGACGACCCGGCCGGGGTGTTCCGGCACGCCGCGGACGGCGGCCTCACCGGGGCCAACGAGGCGCTCCGCAGCCTGTCGGTCGACCTGTCGATGGCCGCCGCCCTGACCGGGCGCGACCTGGTGCACTCGCACACCTGGTACGCCAACCTCGGCGGTCATCTCGGCAAGCTGCTGCACGGCATCCCCCATGTGATGACCGCCCACTCGCTCGAACCCCTGCGTCCCTGGAAGGCCGAGCAACTCGGCGGCGGATACGCCCTGTCCGGCTGGGCGGAGCGCACCGCGATCGAGGCGGCCGACGCCGTCGTCGCGGTCTCGCACGGCATGCGCGCGGACATCCTGGAGTCCTATCCGTCCCTCGACCCGTCCCGCGTGCACGTCGTGCACAACGGCATCGACACGCGGCTGTACCGCCCCGACCCGGACGAGACCGTCCTGCACGCCCACGGCATCGACCCGACCCGCCCGTACGTCCTGTTCGTCGGGCGCATCACCCGGCAGAAGGGCGTCCCCCATCTCCTGCGCGCCGCCCGCGGCCTGGACCCGGACATCCAGCTCGTGCTGGCCGCCGGCGCCCCCGACACACCCGCCATCGACGCGGAGTTCCGCGACCTGGTGGAGCAACTGGGCCAGTCCCGCAGGGGCGTGGTCTGGATCCCGGGCATGCTGCCGCGCCCGGAGGTGGTGCAACTGCTCACCCACGCGGCAGTGTTCGTGTGCCCGTCGGTGTACGAGCCGCTGGGCATCGTCAATCTGGAGGCGATGGCCTGCGGTACCGCGGTCGTCGCCTCGGCCGTCGGCGGCATCCCGGAGGTGGTGCGGGACGGCGTGACCGGGGTGCTCGTGCCGTACGAGGAGAAGGACCCGGCCGGCTTCGAGGAGGGCCTGGCGGCCGCCGTCAACGCCGTCGCCGGCGACCCCGCCGCCGCCGCCCGGATGGGTGCGGCGGGCCGGGAGCGCGCGGTGGCCGAGTTCGGCTGGGACGCGGTGGCCCGCCGCACGGTGGACGTGTACGAGCGGACCCTCGGGTGAGCGGGCAGACAAAGAACGCGGCGAACGCAGGGAACGCGGGGAACGCGGGAACAGCGACGGACCAGGGGTAGGGGGAAGCGATGCGCGGCGGACCTTCAGTGCTCGGAATCGTTCTCGCGGGCGGGGAGGGAAAGCGGCTCATGCCGCTGACCGCCGACCGCGCCAAACCGGCCGTGCCCTTCGGCGGCGCCTACCGGCTGGTGGACTTCGTCCTGTCCAACCTCGTCAACGGCGACATCATGCGCATCTGCGTGCTGACGCAGTACAAGTCGCACTCCCTGGACCGGCACATCACCACCACCTGGCGGATGTCCAATCTGCTGGGCAACTACGTCACCCCGGTCCCGGCGCAGCAGCGGCTGGGCCCGCGGTGGTTCCTCGGCAGCGCGGACGCCATCTTCCAGTCCCTGAACCTCGTGTACGACGAGCAGCCGGACTACATCGTCGTCTTCGGCGCCGACCACGTGTACCGGATGGACCCCCGTCAGATGCTGCGCCAGCACATCGAGAACGGCGCGGGCGCCACGGTCGCCGGGATACGCGTCCCGCGCGACCAGGCGTCGTCCTTCGGCATCATCACCCCGGCGGCCGGCGGCATCCGCGTCGAGGAGTTCCTGGAGAAGCCGGCCGACCCGCCCGGCCTGCCGGGCGACCCCGACCACGTCTACGCCTCCATGGGCAACTACATCTTCACCACCAAAGTGCTGCTGGACGCCCTCCACCAGGACGCCGAGGACGACGACTCGGTGCACGACATGGGCGGCAGCATCATCCCCCTGCTCACCGACAAGGGGCAGGTGCAGGTCTACGACTTCGACGACAACCACGTCCCCGGCGAGACCGCCCGCGACCACGGCTACTGGCGGGACGTGGGCACCCTGGACGCCTACTACGACTCCCACCTGGACCTGATCTCGATCAACCCGGTCTTCAACCTCTACAACAACCAGTGGCCGCTCTACACCCACTCCCTGCGACTGCCGCCCGCCAAGTTCGTCGCCGGGGGCATCGCGAGTGAGTCCATGGTCAGCCCGGGCTGCATCATCTCCGGGCAGGTCACCCAGTCCGTGCTGTCCCCGGGCGTCGTGGTCGAGGAGGGCGCCGTCGTCCAGGGGTCGGTCCTCCACGACAACGTGCGCATCGGCCGCGGGGCGGTGGTCCGCCGGGCCATCCTCGACAAGAACATCACCGTGCCGCCGGGCGCCACGATCGGCGTCAACCCCGACCGCGACCGCGAGCTGTACCACGCCTCGGCCAACGGCATCGTCGCCCTCGGCAAGGGCCAGCGCGTGCTGTGACCCCGCTCCGGGCGGGCCCGGATCCGCGCGCGGCGCCCGACGCGTCGCACACGTGCCGGACGGAAGTCAGCGATTACTTTGGGATCGGCGTGGGAGGTGAGGCAAAGGAGATCCCCGGGTGCAGACCGTCCTTGCCGTGCTGTTCGCGCTCCTCGCGGCGCTCAGCAACGCGCTGGCCACCGTGCTGCAGCGCTACGCCGCCCGCACGGTGCCGCTCGCCACGGGGCTGCGGCTCGCCCTCATCGGGGAACTGCTGCGCAAGCCGGTGTGGCTGGTCGGCTTCGGCGCGGTGATCGCCGCGGCCGCGTTCCAGGCCCTGGCCCTGCTCAACGGCGAGCTGACCCTCGTCCAGCCGCTCTTCGTCCTGGAGCTGCCGTTCGCGATGTTCCTCGCGGGGATCGTGCTGCGCCGGCGGCTGCCGCCGCGGGGCTGGGCCGCCATCGCCTGCATGGTCGTCGGGCTGGGCGTGGGCCTGTGGGCGGCGTCGCCCAGCGGCGGGGTGAACCAGCCGCGTCCCGCGCTGTGGGCGGCGGCCCTGCCGGCCTGCGTCGCCGCCGTCCTGCTGCTCGTCGCGGTCGCCGCCCGCCGCCCGGAGGGGCGGGTGCGCGCCACGTGCTTCGGAGCGAGCGCGGCCATCTGCTACGCGCTGACCGCGGGACTGCTGAAGGACGCCACGCAGGTCTGGAACGACGAGGGCCCCGGGGCCTTCTTCACCGCGTGGCAGACCTACGGATTCGCCCTCGTCGGGGTCGCCGCCGTCTTCCTCCTGGAGAACGCCATGCAGTCGGGGCCCCTGGTCGCCTCGCAGCCCGCGCTCACCCTCGGGGACGCGACGGTGAGCCTCGCGCTGGGCGTCACCGTCTTCGAGGAGCGGCTGCGCGGCGGCTGGTACATCCTGCCGATGCTGCTCGGCGCGTTGCTGGTGATCTGCGGCGCGCTGATCCTCGTCCGCGTTCCGCTCATTCACACCCTCGTCGGACCGGAGGCGTCGGACGGCGAGAAGCACGGCGGGAAGGGCGGCGGGAACGGCCCGGACGGGCGGGCCGCGGGCGCGCGCTGACGGCCGACAGGACGTTCCGGTCGCGGTGCACGAAAATGGAACCGACATCCACACCCCCGCCGGTCGCCCCCGGGCGACGCGCAGGAGGGAGCACCATGTCCGTGGCGAACCGTCCCCCCGTCCGGCCCCTCGTGGAGCCCCATTACGACGCGTCCATCGTCGACATCCGCGACTCGCTGCTCACCGTGCCCGTCCTGCTGATCGGCGGATGGCTCTTCGTGGCGGGCTGGCCGCTGGCCTACCCCAACACGCCCATCGCCAACGGCGCGCGCATGGTGGACCTGGTCTTCGCCACCGTCCTCATCCTGAACGGTTTCTCGCGTATATCGAGGACACGCGGCGCGGGCAGCGACATCCTGACCGTCTTCTGCGGCGCGTGCCTGGTGGCGGCGCCCTTCGCGTTCGGCTACTTCGGCGAGGACTCGGGGGCGGGGCTGGCGTACCTGAGCCAGATCGTGACCGGCGCCGCCCTCATCGTCCTCGGGCTGGCCAGTATGGCCCTGTTCCGGCGCGGCCAGGCCGTGGCCCGGCGGACCGCGGCGGACGCGGCAAAAACCGGCGACCGGGCCGCGGACCGGCCCCGCACCCGGACCCGCAGCCACTGACCTGCCCGCGTCCCGTAACGTCGCCGGAAATCGCCAGGTGTGATCGTGCCCCCTCGGGGCACACGCATCGGAGCAGGTGTGGAAGAGGCACGGAGGCGGACGGGATGCACGAGGCTGTACACGGCGGTGACCGGACCTGTCCGGACACGCGGCCGATCGCGGTGACCGCCGCCTACGAGGGCAGTGAGCAGATCGCCGAGGCCCGCGACCTCGCACGCGACTTCCTCACCGATGTGCAGGCGGTGCACGGACTGCCGGTCTCGGACCGGGTGATGGTGACGGTCCAGCTCGTGGTCAGCGAGCTGGTCACCAACGCCCGCAAGTACGCCCCCGGGCCGTGCCTGCTGACCCTGCAGATCAGCGAGGGCACGGTCGAGGTGACCGTGTGGGACAGCGACACGACGCTCCCGGTGGCCCGGGCCGCCGACGCCGACCGGGTCGGCCAGCACGGCCTGGAGATCATCATGGCCGTCTGCCAGAGCTTCGAGGTCCACCGGCAGCCCGTGGGCAAGCGCATCACCGCCCGCATCGTGCTGGCCGACGCCCCGGACGGGGACATCGCGGGCCGCCACCCCTGACCGCCCGTACCGGGCCCCGCAGGGGGATGACCGAGGGCCAGTGCTGCGAGACGGCGAAGCCCGGGGTCGCCGCCGCGCCCAGTCTGCCCCCTGGTCGAGCCCAGGGCGCGGCGCAGGCCGATCTCGGACCGCCGCTCACACCCATCCGACCAGCAGCGCGACCGCGCCGAGGGCGGGCAGCAGGGCGCCGAACGTCCTGTCGCGGGCCTGTTTCGCCGCCAACGCGTCGGAAGGCCGGGAGACGGAGGCCTCGAGATCTCGAAGGGGTTCTCGGGGCGCCGCGGACCACCTCCGCCGCGTAAATGACTCAGCCGGACGGCCCGCGGGTAGGCGAGCCGGAGAACGTCATCGGCACGCACGCGGTCGCGCGCCTCCGAGCAGGCGCGCAGCGACGGGCGGCCGCCGCACGGCACGGCCGGACTCCGGCCCGCGGCCGCCGCTCGGGTGGGGCGAAAGGAGAGCCCACGATGAGCGAAGTGGATCGCCGGCCACTCGACGTGGGCCATCCCGAGGCCGCGGCGCTGGGCCCCAGCGGGCTCATGGACATCCTCGGCGTCGCGGCGGTCCTGCTGGACGACGGCGGCCGCATCGACATGTGGAGCCCCCAGGCCGAGGAGCTGTTCGGTTACCCGGCGAACGAGGCCGTGGGACAGTACGCCGCGCTGCTGCTCGTGGACCCTCAGGACCAGGACGCCGCGGTCCGGCTGTTCGCGGAGGTGATGGAGACCGGCCGCAGCTGGGCCGGCGCGTTCCCGATCCGCTGCAAGGACGGCAGCACGCGGCTGGTGGAGTTCCGCAACGTACGGCTGTCGGACAGCGCCGGCGGCTCCCACGCGCTGGGGCTGGCCACCGACCGGTCGCGGCTGCAGACGATGGAGCGGGGCCTCGCCCTGGCCTACCAGCTGGTCGAGCAGTCGCCGATCGGCCTGGCGGTCATGGACACCGGCCTGCGGTACCTGTCGGTCAACCCCGCGCTGGCCCGGATGCACGGCCTCGCAGAGGACGACCACATGGGCCGCGCCTTCCGGGAGGTGCTGCCCAGGGCCGAGTTCCGCCAGGCCGAGCGGACGCTGTGGGAGGTCCTGGACACCGGCGTCCCCGTCGTCGACCGGTACGTCGTCGGCCGCACCGCCGCGGACCCGGACCACGACCACGCCTGGGCCGTCTCGTTCTACCGGCTGGAGGACCAGAACGGACTCGTGCTGGGTGTCGCGTGCTCCGTGGTCGACGTCACCGACCGGCACAGCGCGACCTTGGAGGCCGACCGGGCGCGCCGCCGCCTCGCCCTGATCGCGGACGGCTCGGCCCGGCTCGGCACCACCTTGGAGGTGGTGCAGACCGCGCGGGAGCTGGCGGACGTCGTCGTCCCGGAACCGGCCGACATGGCCGCGGTGGACGTGCTCGGCGCCGTTCTCGAGGAGCAGGACACCGAGCCCGCGGAGGATGCCCCGGTCTTCCGGACCCTGGCCTCCAAGACCACGCACTCCACGCGGGCGGCACGTCTGGCCGTGGAACCGGAGACCGTCGTGACGTACCCGCCCGCCCACCTGGCGGCGCTCTGCGTGCGCACCGGCCGTCCGCAGTTGATCACGCACCTCGGCGACGGGGACCTGCTGCGCGTCAGCCGCGACGAGGACGAGGCGGCCGACCTCGCCGAGGCGGGCATGCACACGGCCATGGCGGTGCCGCTCATCGCCCGCGGCCGGGTCCTCGGGGTCCTGGGGCTGGGGCGTGCGCGCGATCCGCAGCCCTTCGACGAGGACGACGTGACCGTCGCCTGGGAACTGGCCTCCCGCGCCGCCGTGTGCATCGACAACGCCCGGCTGCACCAGCGCCTGCGCAGCACCGCGGAGACCTTGCAGCGCAGCCTCCTGCCGCAGCTGCGCCCCTGCCACCCCTGTCTGGAAGTCGCCGCCCGCTACCGTCCGGCGCAGGCCAGCAGCGAGGTCGGCGGCGACTGGTACGACGTCATCGCCCTGGAGGACGGCAAGGCCGTTCTCGTCGTCGGCGACGTCATGGGCAGCGGGGTGCCGGCGGCCACGACCATGGGCCGGCTCCGCACCGCCGCCTCGACCCTCGCCGTCCTCAACCTCGAACCGGCGCAGATCCTGGGCGAGTTGGACAAGATCATCCAGGGTCGGGAGCACGCCGACCACTCCATCGCCACCTGCGTGCTGGCGGTCTTCGACCCGGAGCGGGGCGAGTGCCGGGTCGCCAACGCCGGCCACCTCCCGCCGATCGTCGTGCGCGACGGGGAACGGCCCGAACTGCTCGACCTGCCGACGGGCACTCCGCTCGGCGTGGGCGGTGTGCCGTTCCAGAACACCGTGGTGCGCCTGGGTCTCGGCGACGCGCTCGTGCTCTACACCGACGGACTCGTCGAGACGCGCGACCAGCCCATCGACGAACGCCTCTCCGTGCTGGTCGACCTCCTGCACTGCGAGGACCGCTCGGTGGAGGAGACCTGCGACCGGCTCCTCGCCGAACTGCGCCTGCCCGGGTGCCGCGACGACGTCGCCCTGCTCATCGCGCGCTCCCGGCCCCGCCCGCCGGCCACGACGACGCCGTGCTGAGGACGGACGGCCGCACGCCCGGCCGCGGACGGCGCGATCCGGTCAATCGCGCCGTGGGCCCGCTCAGGGGGCGGTCCGGGGGTAGAAGTGAGCCGGGTGGCCGGACGGCCCGGACCCCGTGGCACCCGCCGTGGAGGCGTCGATGCGGGAGGACTGCGCACTCAGCGTCGAGGAAGTCCGTGCGCTGAACGGGATCGAGGGCCTGCTGCGGCGCGACCGCGAACTCGCCCGGCGCCTGCGGACGATGCGGCTGCACACCCGCCGGCGGGACGCGGCGGCGCGCTTCGCCCGGTGGCCGCGCGCGCTCCTGGTGACCTTCCTGGGCGGGGTCAGCCTCGCCCTGCTGCTGGCGGCCGCGACGACCAAGGACGGTCCGCTGCTGTGGGCGTTCGGGGCCGCGTGGGGGGCCACCTTGCTCGCGGCGACCTGGCCGGCCACCCCCTGGTGGCGCCGGCGGGCGCGCCGCCCGCGGGTACCGCGTCCGCGGCGCGGCACGCCGAGCGCCTGAACTCCGCGGGCCGGGGCCCTGACCGGCGGGCCCCGCCAACCAGGCCCGCGCCGCGTGCCGGGTTCCGGCCCGGCGCCGGCGCCGACTTGCGGCGGGTGCGTGAACGGGGCGTGCGGGAAGTGTGCGGATGCCCCGGAGAGGACGCGACGCCCTGCGTACCCCGCGCCCCGGTGAACCCGCAGGCGGGGGGCGGGGGTACGGTCCCTCCCCGGCGCGCGACCGGTGCTTTTCCGCGGATCGCGGCCCTGGCCCGCCCGGGTCCGCGGTGGGAGGGTGAGGGGACATCAGCCTGGTTTGGTACTCGTTCCGCGCCGTCCTCCCGGCCGCTTCCCGGCCGGCGGAAAGGTACGGGCCACTTACTGGACTCCGTGTGCGCCGGTATGCACGCGGATGGCGGCAGTCGACCCCGACAGATGCCGCGATGGGCTCCGGCTCCCCCGAAGGAGCAGGAACCATGACCACCGCCCTGACCGTGGAACCCGAGCGTCACGCCGATCGCCTCACCCTCAGTCTGACCGGCGAGATGGACATCGACAGCTGCTCGCGTGTCAGCGACGCGCTCGATCTCGACGGCTGCACCTCCGTCGTCCTGGATCTGGCCGGACTGACCTTCATGGACTCGTCCGGGGTGAACCTCGTCCTCCGGCTGCGGCAGCGGCTCGCCCCCGAGGGCGTCCATCTCGCCCTCCACGGGGTGCAGGGCCAGCCCCGCCGCCTCGTGACGCTCGTCGGCCTGGAGACCGTCGTCGAGGTCGAGCCCGCCGCCCGGACCGCACAGGCCTGGGCACCGTAGCGGGCCCGGCGCCCGCCGCACCGTTGACATTCACCCGATCGGCGTAGGCGAAGGTGCCCCCGGGCGGGCGGGACCGGATGGTGTTGAGAGGCTTCCGCCTCGTGTGACCGGTATCCGCCCCGACGGGAGGAGATCGAATGGCACGCACTTCCCCGTTCCCCGGAAACCATCCTCCCGCCCCCGGCCGCACCCCTCGCCGCCCGCGAGCGGTCCGGCCGTGACCAGCCGCTTCGGCACCTGGAACACCCACGGCCCCCCGCTGCCCTCCCCCGGGCCGTGGCTGTTCCCGGGAGCCGTGCCCGCCGAGCCCCCCGTGGGGTTCCCGCAGGCGGTGCTCTTCGACCGCGACGGGACCCTCGTCGTGGACGTGCCCTACAACGGCGACCCGGCACGCGTCGTCCCCATGCCGACCGCCCGCGAGGCCGTGGCGGCCGTGCGGGCGCAAGGGATCCCGGTGGGGGTGGTGAGCGACCAGTCGGGGGTGGGGCGCGGCGTACTGACGTGGCGTCAGGTCGTCGCGGTGCAGCGGCGCGTGGAGGACCTGCTCGGGCCGTTCGCGCTGTGGGCGGTCTGCCCGCACTGGGACGAGGTCTGCGACTGCCGCAAGCCCGCGCCCGGCCTGGTGCTCGCCGCCTGCGACTGGCTCGGCATACCCCCCGCGCAGGCCGCCGTCATCGGCGACATCGGCGCCGACACGGCCGCCGCCCGGGCCGCGGGCGCGCGCGGGGTGCTCGTCCCCACCCCGGTCACCCTGCCCGAGGAGGTCCGGGAGGCCGAGGTATTCGCTTCCGACCTGCTCCAGGCCGTACGCCTGGTGCTGCCGGAGCCCGCACGGTGAGCCCGACGGGACGGGAGGTGCGCCCATGAACGGCCGCAGCACAGCCGACTCCATGGCGATCGCGCTCGTCTCCGAGCACGCGAGCCCCCTGGCCGTGCCGGGCGGACCGGACGGCGACGGGCCCCACACCCATGTCGTGCGGCTGGCCGCCGCCCTCGCCGGGCGGGGCCACCGGGTGACCGTGCACGTCCGGCGCGACGCGCCGGGCCTGCCGGACGCGGTGCCGCTGTGCGAGGGCGTCGAGGTCCACCACGTCCCCGCCGGGCCGCCGCGTCCGCTGACCGAGCACGAACTGCTGCCCCACATGGCGGAGTTCGGGCGCGCCCTGACCCGGGCCTGGCGCCTGCGGCAACCGGACATCGTGCACACGCACTTCTGGATGTCGGGCCTGGCCTCGCTGCGGGCCGCCGGTCAGCTGGGCATTCCGCTGGTGCACACCTTCCACGCCCTCGGCACGGTCACGCGGCGGTACGAGGCGACTCCCGGTGGCGCCCACCGGGCCGACCTCGTCGTCCGCGAGACCGAACTCGGCCTGGCCTGCGACCGGGTGATCGCCGTCTGCCGCGAGGAGGTCGGGGAACTGGCGCAGATGGGCATTCCGGTGCACAGGATCAGCGTCGTCCCCCGGGGCGTGGACACCGATCGGTTCACCCCGATCGGCCTCGCCGCCCAGCGCGGCCCCGCACACCACCGGCTGCTCCAAGTGGGCCCGCTGGCGGCGCGCAAAGGCATCGCGGTCTCCGTCGCGGCGCTGACCCGGCTGCCCGGGACCGAGCTCGTCGTCGTCGGCGGTCCGGCCGCGGACCGCCTCAGGGGCGACCCCGAGGTGCGCCGGCTGCTCGACCTGGCACGGGACATGGGGGTCGGCGACCGGGTCCGGTTCACCGGCGGCGTGCCCGGCACCGCGGTGGCGTCGCTGATCCGCAGCGCGGACGTCGTGGTCTGCCCCGCGGACTACGCGCCGTTCGGCAGCGTGCCGTTGGAGGCCATGGCCTGCGGCAGGCCCGTGGTGGCCAGCGCGGTGGGCGGCCACCTGGACACGGTGGCCGACCCGGGCACGGGGCGCCTGGTGGCGCCGCACTCCCACGCCGCCCTGGCACAGGCGGTCGGCGGGCTGCTCGCCTCTCCCGGCACCCGCAGGGTGTGCGGGGCGAACGGGCGCCGACGTGCCCTGACCCGCTTCGCCTGGCCCCGGGTGGCGGCGATGACCGAGCGGGTCTACCAGGGGGTGCTCGTCCCCGACGAGGTGGCCTGGGCCGTGACGCCCGCATGACCGCCCCTGCGTACGCCCTCCCTTGACAGCGCCGCTGCCTGGCGGTTTGGTGGGTTTTTACGTAATAAGCGGCTTACGTCCAGCCCGCGGGTGCGGCCTTCGAGGGCGCCGGGCACGCGACGAAAGGGGCAGCCGATGGGTGTCGGCGCGACGGCACACCCCGCGGCGACGGACGGGGCCTGCGCATGACCGCTCCCGCCGGCGACCCGGCCGCGATCCGCGTCACCCGCCCGCTGACCGGGGAGGAGTACGTGGACAGTCTCCGCGACGGCCGGGAGATCTACCTGTACGGGGAGCGCGTCCGGGACGTGACCACGCACCCGGCGTTCCGCAACACCGTCCGCATGGCGGCCCGCCTGTACGACGCGCTGCACGACCCCGCCGCCCGGCCCGTGCTCACCTGCCCCACCGACACCGGCAGCGACGGGCGCACCATGCGTTACTTCCGCGCGGCCCGCAGCGCGGCGGACCTGGTCGGCGACCGGGACGCCATCGCCGCGTGGGCCCGGCTCACGTACGGCTGGATGGGCCGCAGCCCCGACTACAAGGCGGCGTTCCTCGGCACGCTCGGCGCGAACGCGGACTTCTACGCCCCCTACCAGGACAACGCCCGGCGCTGGTACCGCGAGTCGCAGGAGAAGGTCCTGTACTGGAACCACGCGATCATCCATCCGCCCGTCGACCGCGACCGGCCTCCCGACGAGGTGGCCGACGTGTTCGTGCACGTCGAGAAGGAGACGGACAACGGACTGGTCGTCAGCGGCGCCAAGGTCGTGGCCACCGGATCGGCGACCACGCACATGAGCTTCGTCGCGCACTCCGGCCTGCCCCTCAAGAAGCCCGCGTACGCGCTGGTCTGCGCGATCCCGCTGAACGCACCGGGGGCGAAGCTCATCTGCCGGCCCTCGTACGCGATGAACGCCGCGGTGACCGGCAGCCCCTTCGACCATCCGCTGTCCAGCCGTCTGGACGAGAACGACACCGTCCTCGTGCTCGACAAGGTCCTCGTGCCCTGGGAGAACGTGTTCGTCCACGGCGACCCGGAGAAGGCGGACGCCTTCCTGCCCGCGTCGGGCTTCCTGCCGCGCTTCGCCTTCCAGGGATGCGTCCGGCTGGCGGTCAAGATCGAGTTCCTGGCCGGGCTGCTCCTCAAGGCCCTGGACATCACCGGGACCTCGGACTTCCGCGGGGTGCGGACCCGGGTCGGCGAGGTGCTCGCCTGGCGGAACCTGATGTGGGCGCTCACCGACTCCATGGCGCACAACCCCGACCCGTGGGTGGGCGGCAGCGTGCTGCCCAACCTGAACGCGGGCCTGTCCTACCGCTGGTTCATGACCCAGGGGTACCCCCGGATCAGGGAGATCGTCGAACAGGACCTCGGCAGCGGCCTGATCTACCTCACCTCGCACGCCGCCGACTTCAAGAACCCGGACGTCCGCACCTACCTCGACCGCTACATGCGCGGCTCGAACGGCTACGACGCCGTGCACCGCGCCAAGGTCATGAAACTCCTGTGGGACGCCGTCGGCACGGAGTTCGGCGGCCGGCACGAGGTGTACGAGCGCAGCTACAGCGGCAACCACGAGGCGGTGCGGCTGGACATCCTCACCGCGCAGGACGCGACGGGCCTCACCGAGGCCTACCGCGGCTTCGCCGACACCTGCCTGGCCGAGTACGACCTCGACGGCTGGCTCTCCCCCGACCTGATCGACCCCGACGACGTGAGCGTCATCGGCGGCGCCTGAACCCCGGCGGGATCAGGCGCCCTGCGCCGCGAAGCCGGTGCGCCAGGTCGCGTACCCGGGCCGCCATCCCCGGGAGCGGGCCAGCGCGTTGGAGGCGCCCCGCGCCCAGTCCTGCCGTCCCGACGTCGCGACCGGTGCGGGCACGCCGAGGGCGTCCGCCAGGACCGGCAGCCACGCGCGGGCCGGCGCCGGCGCGTCGTCCACGATGTTGACCGGCCCGGAGGGCCAGTCGAGGGCGGCGACGGCGGCCCGTGCGGCATCGGCGACATGCAGGAACGAACTCACTGACAGATCCGCCTCGATGCTCCCGAGGAACCGCGCGGACGGATCGCCGGCCAGGGCCGCGGCCACGGCACCGCCCGGCGCGTACCAGGTGCCGGGGCCGTACAGCACGCCGTAGCGCAGCACCACCGCGGTGTCCATGCCGGCCGCCGCGTCCTCCAGCGCCCGCAGGCCGTCGACCAGCGCTCCGCGCGGTTGCGGCGCGCCGATGTCCAGCGGCTCGGACTCGTCGGCCGGCCCCTCTCCGGCCGCGTACGCCCAGGAGATCGACTGGGCCACGATCCTGGTGACGCCGGCGGCCACGGCCGCGTCCACCAAGTGGCGCGTGCCCTCCCGGCGGAGCCGGTTGGTCGCCTCGCCGTCGGCGCCGGACAGGTCGGTGAGCTGGTGGACCACCGCGTCGGGCGCGGCCGCGGCCACGATCCGCCGCAGACCGTCCCGGTCGAACACATCGCCCTGCACGGCCGACGCGCCCTGGCCACGTACGTTCTCGGCGCCCTTGGGCGTGCGGGAGATCCCTGTGACCTGGTGCCCGGACTCCAGGAGCAGCGGAACGAGCAGCCGCCCGACCGCTCCGGTGGCACCCGCGACCAGAACACGCATGGGGGATCAGTCCTTTCCACGGTCGCAGCGGCGGCCCGCCGACGGACAGGGGGCGAGGCTAGCAGAGAGATGGACATATCTCCCGAAACAGGGCTGCGACGTTGCGGGACCCACAGCCCGTGTCGGGCAGCGCGGGAACCGCCCCTGACCGCCTTCGCCCACGGACGGCCTCCCTGGGCGGACACCGCGCCCGGCAAGGGCTCACTCCCGCGTTCCCGCGAGTGCCACCGCGGGACGCCGCAGCGCGAGTCCGGCCCCCACGGTCGACGCGAGGACGGCGAGGACCGCGCACGCGCCCGCGGCCGCCCCGACAGCCGCCCAGGGCAGCTCGATCGGAGCGCTCACCGACAGCAGGGCGAGCGCCCACCGCATTCCCGCGAGGTTGAGTACGGCCACGGCCAGACCCAGGAGTGTCCCCACGGCGACCACCACGAGGGACTCGGCCCCGACCAGCCGCAGCACCTGCCGACGCGTGGCCCCGGCCAGCCGCAGCACGGCCAGCTCGCGCACCCGGTCGGAGGTGGCCATCACCGTGGTGTTGACCAGGGAGACAGCTGTGTAGAGCAGGGCGATGCCGAGGACGAGTACAAAGCCGAGCCACGTCGTACGGTCGTTCTCCGGCCGGGCTGCCGCAAGCCATTCGTCCCGGGTGAGCACGCGGCCGCCGGCAGGCTCGACCGCCTTGCGCAGCAGGGCACTCACCTCGCCGGAATCCGCGCCCTTCGCCAGGGCCACGTCCACTCGGTCGACGAGGGCACCGGGGGCGTTGGCGGGGGTGACCCAGACACCGTTGCCGCCCGTGCCGACCGGCATCACCGCCGCAATGCGCAGCGTCCTCCTGGTGCCGTTCCCGAGCCAGACCTGGACGCGCCCGCCGATGGAGTGCCGTTCCCATTCCTCGTTCACGACGATCGACCCGTCGTCGAGATCGGCCGCGTTCCCCGCGACGAGCGGCAGCCGGGTGGTGGCGGCGAGGGCCTCGGGGTCGGCTGCCCGCGCCTCGGACCTGATCAATGCCGGGCCGTCCTCCAGGACGAACACCTCGCTCGCCGCGGACGGCGACACCTGCGCCCCGGGCACGCCGCGCAGCCGTCGCAGGGTCCGCGCGTCGAAGCCCGCACCGTCCGGGACGGTGACCACGTAGGCGGCGGTGGTCCGTTGGCGTATCTCGACGGCCCTGGCCCCGTCGAGGGTGGCGGTGCTGCCGAGCAGTGATCCCGTGAGGGCGACCATCACCAGGACGGGCGCGGCGACCGCGGCGGTGCGGCGCACCCCGGCTGCGGCGCCCTCGCCCACCAGCATGCCGACGGCACCGGGCAGCCGGCCGGACACGCGAGCGAGGAGGCGGACCGGTGGACGCACCACGACGGGCGCGAGCAGGGCGGCCGCCGTGATCAGCAGCAGCGGGCGGCTCACGTACGTCTTGCGGTGCAGAAGGTCGCCGGGGTCGCCGGCCAGGCCGGCACCGAGGGTCACCACAGCGGTCAGCAGCAGCCCGGCCCCCCACACCCACCGGCCCCGTGTCATCGCCCCAGGGTCGACGGAGGCTTCGCGCAACGCCTGCACGGGGCCGGTCCGGCCGGCCCGCCAGGAGGCCGCGGCAGCACCGCCGAGGGCGACGAGCAGGCCCGTCCAGAAGGCCGCCTGGTAGGGCCAGGTGTGGTCCTTGACGGTGAACCAGTCCGGTGCCAGTCCGTTGTCGACCACCGACGCGGCCAGCCGCGGCGCCGCGTACGCCCCGAGCAGGCAGCCCGTCGTCGCGGCGAGCACGCCGACCAGCAGGGATTCGGCCAGCACCATCCGGCGGAGCAGGCCGGGAGTGGCGCCCGCGGTGCGGAGCAGCCCGAACTCGCGGCGGCGCTGGGCGACCGAGAAGGCGAACGTGGAGGCCACGACGAACACCGACACAAAGGAGGTGACGCCGCCGGCGGTGCCGAACAGGGCGTTCATCGCGGTCACCGCCTCGCCGTCGCGGCCGGGATCGGCGTCGGCGTAGCGCCGGTCGTTCCCGGTGAGTACCCGGGCGCCGCTGCCGCGGACCGCCTCCCGTACCGGGGTGGCGTCCGCGTCGACCACCGCCTGCGGGCTGACGGGACACAGCCGGGCGGCACGTGCGTCGGTATAGAAGACGGCGTGCTCGAAACCACGCTCCGACACGGCGCCCACGACGCGGACGGTTCCCCGGTCGGTGCGCACACGCGTGCCCGGCACGGCCCAGCCACCGGTCACGACGACCTCGTCGTCCGCGCTGGGCGCGCGTCCCGCGGTGAGCACGTAGGGGGCGAACGCAGCGGTGGACCAAGGGTGTCCCACAAGGTCAGCGGGTCCGCCCTCGGCCCGGACCGGGAACGACCGGTCCTCGACGACCGGACCGAGCCCCCGCAGCAGGGCGAGAGTCGAGACGGGCACGCCACGCGGCTGTGCGAGCGCGTGCGTCCGCACACCCCCTGGCGTGCTCACGCGCAGGGCGTCCTGCCCACGGACCACGACCGGCGCCGCGGCGAAACGCTCGGGCCGCCGTTCGGGCGCGTCCTGGGAGGAGGCCAGGACCAGTCCGGTCACGGCCAGCAGTGCGACCCCCAGTGACAGCGCGACGAAGGTGCCGGCGAAGGTGACCCAACGGGTGCGCAGGGTGCTCAGGGCGAGGCTCAGCACGGCACGGCCTCCAGCCCGGTCATCCGCGTGGCGATGTCGTCCGCGCTCGCCGCGGCCAGTTCGCCGTGGACGCGGCCGTCGACGAGGAACACGACACGGTCCGCGCAGGCGGCGGCCACCGGGTCATGGGTGACCATCACGACGGTCCGGCCCTCGTGGTCGACCATGCCGCGCAGCAGGTTCAGCACCTCACGGCCGGCCCGCGAGTCCAGGGCACCGGTCGGTTCGTCAGCGAAAAGCACCTCCGGGCGAGTGATCAACGCGCGGGCCAGGGCCACCCGTTGCTGCTGCCCGCCGGACAACTCCGAGGGCCGGTGCCCGGCACGGTCCCCCAGGCCGACCAGCCGTAGGGCTTCGCGCACCCTGGCACGGGAGGGCCGACGGCCCGCGAGTCGCAGCGGGAGCGCGGCGTTCTGCTCGGCGGTCAGCGACGGCAGCAGGTTGAACGCCTGGAAGACGAAGCCGATCCGTTCGCGGCGCAGACGGGTCAGCCGGGTCTCGCCGAGCCCCGTCAGCTCGGTGTCGCCGAGCAGCACCGAGCCCGAGGTGGGCCGGTCCAGGCCCGCGGCGCACTGGAGCAGGGTCGACTTGCCAGAGCCGGAGGGTCCCATGACGGCGGTGAAGGTGCCTCTGACGAAAGCGAGCGAAACCTCGTCCAGGGCCGTCACGGCACTGTCCCCGGAGCCGTGGCGCTTGCTGACGGAGCGCATTCTGATGGCGTCGTCGTTCATGTGTCCCCCTTCGTTCGGGCCGCATCTCCCCCCGCGGGGTGTTCCGGGGCGCGGCGTCTCCCGGGTGACTCCACGAAATCCCGCCGAGCGGCAGTGGCGCATTGAGGCAGGGGCGAGAGTCGGGGTGGGGCCAGGCATACCCCCGTTCCTCGCGCTGGGCCGATGGTCCGGCCCGCACACGGGGCCTACGGTGATCCGCATGCATCCCGGAAATGTGTGGCAGGCGATGTCCGGACGCGGCTTCCTGCTGTCCGCGTGGCCGTGGCGCTCATTGGCGTATCTGCTGACCGGGGTGGTCGCGGGCGCCGTCACCCTCGTGGGGATCGTGACCGCGGCGGCCGCCGGGACGGCGCTCGCCGTCGTGCTCGTGGGCCTGCCGCTGCTCGTGCTCACCGCGCTCGCGGGCCTTCCCGTCGCCGTGCTGGAGCGGGGAAGGCTGCGCCTGATCGACCGTGAGCCCGCACCGGGGCCCCATGTGACGCCCGCCGAAGGAGGGTTGTGGGCCTGGCTGACGACGCGACTGCGGGAGCGGGCGACCTGGCGGGAACTCGGCTACGCCGTCCTGTTGGCGGGACTGCTGTGGCCGGTGGAGGCACTCGTCGTCACCGTCGCACTGGCCGTCCCGCTCTCGCTGGTCGCCGCCCCGGTGCTGATGGCGACCGTCGGTGAGGGGCACGAGGTGAAGGTGCTCAAGCAGTGGACGGTCACCACATGGCCCGCGGCGTGCGGCGCGGCCGTGCTGGGGCTGGTGCTGCTCGCGCTCGGCGCGTACGTCATGGGCGTCGCCGCGGGCGCACGTGCCGGACTCACCCGGCTCCTCGTCGCCCCGGGCGACCGCGATCCCGGCGCCCGGATCGTCGAACTGACCCGGTCCCGCGTGCGCCTGGTCGACGCATTCGAGGCGGAGCGGCGCAGGATCGAGCGCGACCTGCACGACGGGGCGCAACAGCGCCTCGTCGCCCTGACCATGGCCCTGGGCCTGGCACGCCTCGACGCGCCGCCCGGCCCCCTGGCCGACCAGCTCGCCAGGGCCCACGAGGAGGCGGGCAGGGTCCTGGAGGAACTGCGCGAACTCATCCACGGCGTCCACCCGCGGGTCCTGACCGACTTCGGCCTGGAGGCGGCCGTCGCCGACGCCGCCGACCGCTCCGCCGTCCCTGTCGACGTGGACCTGGAACTGCCCGGACGGCTGCCCCGCGCGGTCGAGGCCGCCGCCTACTTCGTGGTGCGCGAGGCCCTCGTCAACGTCGCCCGGCACAGCGCCGCCGACCGTGCGGAGGTGAGCGGCGGGCACCGCGACGGGCGGCTCGTCCTCCAGGTGCGGGACGAGGGCCGGGGCGGCGCCGAGCCCGGTGCGGGCAGCGGGCTGACCGGGCTCGCCGACCGGGTCTCCGTACTGGATGGAAGACTCTCACTGTCCAGCCCGCCCGGCGGACCGACCCTGCTGCGTGTGGAGATTCCTTGCGAGTGGACCGAGACCTCCGCGTAGTGCTGGCCGAGGACAGCGTGCTGCTGCGGGAGGGGCTGACGGGCCTGCTCGACCGCTTCGGGCACCGTGTCGTGGCCGCCGTGGGCGACGCCGACGCGCTGCTCGCAGCCGTGGACGAGCACTCCCCGGACATCGTGGTGACGGACGTCCGCATGCCGCCCGGCTTCCAGGACGAGGGCCTGCGGGCCGCGGTGCGGCTGCGGCAGACCCGGCCCGCCCTCCCCGTCCTCGTCCTCAGCCAGTACGTGCAGCGCGCCTACGCCGCCGAACTGCTGGACTCCGGCGACGGAACGGGCCTCGGGTATCTGCTCAAGGACCGGGTCGGCCGGGTCGGGGAGTTCGTCGAGGCGCTGTGCGAGGTCGCGGCCGGCGGCACGGTCGTGGATCCCGAGGTCGTACGGCAGTTGCTGCGCCGCCGCCGCGGTCCGCTGGAGCGGCTCACCCCACGCGAGCGGGAGGTCCTGGCGCTGGTCGCGGAGGGCAGGTCGAACGGGGCGATCGCCCGCGAACTGGTCGTCTCCGAGGCGGCCGTGGGCAAGCACATCGGCAGCATCCTCTCCAAACTCGACCTCCCTCCGGCCGACGAGACCCACCGCCGGGTCCT